>NZ_JBVHYH010000023.1:0-25806 GCF_055569135.1 Kitasatospora sp. NPDC029367 | reverse complement strand
TTTATGGGTGTTAGAGGAAATATGGCGAGGGCCGGTACGTATGGGCGATGGGGGGAGCGGGGCGCCTCTAGGGGGGAGGACACCCCGGTGCCCCCCCCCCCCCCCCCCCCCCCCCCCCCCCGCCCCGTGAAGCGCTCCGCGCCCCGCTCCGGCCACCTACGCCGCTGACCGCCGCCCTGGTCGCCCGCCTGCGGGCGGCCTACCCGGGGCCGTGACGACGGACTACCCCACAGCCCCGCCGTCGACGATGTGCAGCAGCGCGGCGGCGCCGTCGAGGGTCTCCGGGTCGAGCGGGAAGTAGCCCTGGCGCGGGGTGGTGTCGGTCCGGGTACGGGCGGTGCCCGAGACCGGCGGGGCGGTCAACCGCCAGGCGCCGGCGCCGGTTTGGAGCCCTGCCTCGTACGTCCCCGGCGCCGGCTCGCCGAGCCCGAGCGCGGCGCTGCGCCCGAGGCTCCCGGCGACGAACACGTAGCGCTCCTCCAGCAGCGAGCCGACGATGTAGCCGGCGCCGTTCCATCCGCAGTCCAGTTCGTCCTGGGACCAGGCGCTCGGGTTGCGCTGGAGGTGCCGGTTGTGGGCGAACACCAGGGTCGGCCCGCGCCGGGCCTCGACGGCGCGGATGTCGAGCAGGTTCTGCGCCATCAGGGCGTCCCGCATCCTGATCAGACCGGAGATCCGGGCGCTCGTCCCCAGGCCCTGGACCGCCGCCTGGGCGTGGTAGCGCAGCACTCCGAGTCCGGCGCGCAGGTGGACACCGGCCCGGAGCCACTCGGCGTGCGAGGTCGCGGCGATCAAGTCCGGTGCGCGTACGTAGAGTTGGTTGAGCAGATCGTCGGCAGTACGGCGCAGCCGTTCGGCCTCGGGGGTGGCTCCGGGTGACGCGGCGGCGTCGAGGATCGCCTCCTCACGCTCCCAGCGCTCGTCCTCCCCCGTCAGGGCGGCGACGTCCAGGTCGAGCCGGAGGTAGTCACGGGCGTGTTCGAGGTAGCGGCGCGGGCTGGGCGCCGTGGTGTTCTCGGTGGGGAGGTCGAAGCCGTGGCACGCCACCTGTTCCGCGGCCTCCCGGTCACGGTTGAACTCGCGCATCCAGGCGACGAGTTCGCGGTTCGCCTGCTGGGCGCCGAAGCCGTGGGTGAAGCCTTCGGCGAGCACGGCGTCGAGGGTGCCGACGCCGTGCCGGACGTGGTCGTCCACCGCCAGCGCGGCCACCCGGTCGGTCTCCAGGGCGATCGAGCGGAAGCCCTGTGCCACGAGTTGGGCGAACAGCCGGTTGCGGACCAGTCCGAAAGCCGGTTCCTGGTGCGTCGGCTCGCCGAGCGCCAGCAGTTCGCAGGAAGGGGTGCGGAAGTCTCCGATGTCCTGGGTCATGAAGATGTCCTGGCTCATGAACCTCAAGCGTATCCTTGAAAGCTCGGTTGAGACTTTTCCCCTCTCGGCCCGGCATTCTCGATGAAAAGTCTCAAACCAGGAGGTCACCGCCGTGCGCCCTGCCGACCTCGCCCGCGAACACGGCCTCTCGACCCAGGCGGTGCGCAACTACGAGCGTGACGGCTTCCTGCCGCCCACCGAGCGCACCCCCACCGGCTACCGGATCTACACCGAGCGCCACGCCGCCGCGCTGCGGGCCTTCCTCTCCCTCGTCGCGGCCTTCGGGCATGCGACGGCGGGCCTGGTGATGTCCGCCGTCAATGCCGACCGTCCGGACGAGGCGCTGACGGCGCTCGACCGAGGCCACGCCCAGCTGCTGCGCGACCGGGAGACCCTCGCCACCGTCCGCCGCGCGGTCGACCACCTCACCTCGGCGCACCCGCCCACCCGGGCCGCGACCACCCTCCCCGGCCCGCTGAGCATCGGCGAACTCGCCCACCGGCTCGACCTCACCCCCGCCACCCTGCGCACCTGGGAGACGGCCGGCATCCTCACCCCGGCCCGCGACCGCCCCGGCGGGCACCGGTACTACCGCCCCGAGGACGTCCGCGACGCCGAACTGGCCCACCTGCTACGCCGCGGCGGCCACCCGCTGGCGCACATCGCCACCGTCCTCCGGCAGGTTCGCACGGCGGGCGGCACGGACGGCCTGGCCGCGGCCCTCGACAGCTGGCAGCAGCGGCTCACCGCCCGGGGCCGCGCCATGCTCACCGCCGCGGCCCGCCTGGACGCCTACCTCTCCGCACCGCCGGACGCACCGGGCTCGCCGAACTCGCCGGACACGCCGGGGAGTTCCGTGCTCGGGAGGCGGCGCCAGTCCCACGCGGGGTGACGGGCGAGGAGGCCGAGGAAGTCGTCGGAGGGGATGAGCTCCCAGTGGTCGGTGTCGACGATCGCGGCCAGGCCGGGCAGGACGTGCCGCAGCAGGGCCCGGGCCGCGTCCATCGACTCGCTCGCCACCCGGACGGCGTACGGCTCCCCGATCCGGGCCGTGAGCTCTTCGAGGTCCTCGGGCTCGAAGTCGCGCAGGACCTCCCCCGACAGGTCGAGGGCGTACGAGCTGCCGCCCCAGTGCACCCGATCGTCCTGCGGCGCCGGCTGCCAGAACGGGCCGAGTGCGCGGAAGCGCAGCTCCAGTTCCGCACGCCGCTCCGCCGGGACGACAACGATCACCACTGGCCAGGACACCGGCCCACCTCCTCGAACGCCATCTGGCAAACCTCCGTCAGCCCGCCGTGACCCGCAGGTTGGCCAGCAGCTCGGTACCGTCCGCGCGCACCGCGAACACCCGCCCGCTGCGGTGCCAGCAGGTCACCGCCCCGGCGTGCGCGCGCAGCCGGAGCACGGGGTCGGTCACCGCCCCGGGCAGCAGGGCGGTGAAGGCGGCCCCGGAGGCGCCCCCGACGGTGGTCCGCAGGCCGTCCTCGGAGCGCTCGGTGAACGCCCAGTGGGTGCCGTCGGCGCCGAGCACCACCGGGGGGCCGGTGACGGTCTGTTCGGCGCTGCCCCGGCCGGTCCAGCGGAGCACGCTGGCGCCGGGGGCTTCGCCGGGGCGGGCGGTCAGCAGCCGTCCGTCGGCGAGTGCCACCCGGTCGACGGAGTCGTCGAGCTCGACCTGCTGCCGGGCGCGCAGCTCCCAGCCGGGCTGGTCCCAGCGCCACAGTTCGGTCAGTTCGGCGGTGTGGCCGCCGGCCCGGGTGTGGACGACCACGGCGCAGCTCGCGGGGGTGCGGGCGATCCGGCCCACGGCCTGCTGGTCGTCGCCGAGTTCGCGGTGGACGACGGTCGGGCGGGTGGCGCGGGTGTCGAGCACGGCGATGCCGTCCTGGTCGACGGTGAGCAGGTGGCGGCCGTCGTAGGAGGGGACGATCCCGCGCACCCGCAGGGCCATCCACCGCTCGACCCGGCGGGTGGCGAGGTCGAGCCGGAACAGTTCTCGGACCGTCCCGTAGCGGGCGACCAGCAGCACGGTGCCGCCGTGGTCGGCGACCACCAGCTGCTCGGCGGGCACGTCCCAGCGGGCGCGGGTCCGGCCGTCCGGGCCGAGCAGCCGTACGCCGGCCTGGCCGCAGGCCACCAGCACCAGGCCGGAGTCCAGCCGGGCCGCGTCCAGGACGGGCAGGGTGCCGGGGCGGTCGGCGGCGGTGACGGTGAGCGCCCCGCTCCGGCCGGGCCCGGTGCGCCGGGGCTTCGGCAGGTCGGCGGCGGCCAGCGGGTCGGCGCGCTTCAACAGCCGGGTGTGGACGGTGCTTTCGGAGCGTACGGCGGCGCGGCCGGGCAGTCCGCCGGTACGGACCAGGGAGCGTACCGCGAGGGTGGCGAGCTCGCGGTCGACGGCCGGGTCGGCGCACCGCAGCTCGGCGAGGGCCGCGAGGGCGGCCGCGCGCTCGGTGGCACTCGGCTCGGTGGACCCCGGCTCAGCGGCGCTCGGAGAAGCGCCGGCAGTCGGCCCGGCCTCGGCGAGCAGGGCCCGGACGGGCTCCGCCACGTCCTCGCCGAGCGCCAGCAGGTGGACCAGCGCCCGCCCGCGGGCCGCACCGCCGAGTTCGGCGGCCTCCCGCAGGTCCGGCAGCACGCCCGGGCGCAGCGTCTCGTCCGGCCAGGCGGCCTCGACCGCGCCCAGCCGGTCCCCGGCCCGGCGGCGGTGGTCCACCCAGGCGGTGCGCAGCTCACGGGCGGCCGCCGGGTCGGTGGCGGTGAGCCGCTCGACGGCGCTGGCGAAGGCGCCGCGCCGGTGGGCGATCCGCACCGCCCGCTCCCGGTTCCCGGCCCGCCAGTGCAGCCGGACCACCAGTTCCGCGGCCAGGCCGCGGCCTTCGGCGAGCTCGGCGGCCTGGGCGGTGCGGCCGTGCCGGTCCAGCAGGGCGACGGCCTCGGCGGGCTGGGCCAGCAGGTCGGCCAGTACGTAGGCGGCCTCGTCGATCCGGCCGTCGCGCTCCAGGGCCTCGGCGGCGTCCCGGTAGAGGCCGGTCAGGTACTCGTGGACGGTCGGGCCGCTGAGCGGGAGCGCCAGCGGCGCCCCGCCGCGCTCCTGGGCGCTGGGCCGCAGGGCGCCGGTGAAGCGGTCGGGCAGGCGCAGGGTCAGCAGGCCCTGCTCCGGGCGGCCATCGGCGCCGGAGAGCCGGATCGCGTCGCGCAGGGCGTCCTCCCAGCGGCGCTGCCGGAAGGAGCGGGAGAGCTGGTGCAGGTAGCGGGCGTGGCGCTCCCGGAGGAGCGCCCCGGCGGGGCTGCGCAGGGCGAACCGGGCCAGCCACTGGCCGCGCGGACGCCGGGGCGGACGCCGGGGCGGACGCTGCCGGGGCCGGCGCTGCTGAACGGGGGCGGCCAAGGCCGTGCCGGGCCGGCCGGTCCGGCCGCTGCCGCCGGGTCGGCCGAACCGGAGACCCGGACGGACCCGGGAGTACCAGCGGTACGTCAGTCCGGCGGAGGCGCCGACCAGCACCGGAAGGACGATCACGGGCGCCTTGGGCACCCCGGTCGCCACGACCGAGGCCAGGAAGGACAGACCCAGCGCGAGCACCAGGGCGGTCACGACCCCGGAGATCCGGCGCGCCCTCGCGGCACCTGGAGCCGGCTCGCCCAGCAGCCGACCGGCCCGTCGGCTGCGCCCGGGGATACCGGCCACGGCCCGTAGGTCCACGGCGGCCGGGCGTGGCAGGTCCGTCCCGACCGGTTCGGCTTCGACGGCGGTGCCGACCGGCCCCAGCCGGTGGAGCGTGAGCCCGCTCAGGTCCAGCCACTCCGAGGGGTCCACCGGCCGCAGCTCGGCGATGACATGACGAACCGTCAGTGCACCTGTGGCGAGCACGAGTTCACCGGGTCGGCCGGTCTGCCCGGGGCTCGCCACCAGATCCTGTCCGGCGAGCTGCAGCGGCGCGCCGGGTGCCCGGTCGGTGCGGGTCCGCACCGGCTCGGCCAGCCGCAACAGCCAGCGTCCGTCCGGCAGTTCGCTCAGCCGGGCGCCGTCCTGCCAGTGCGCGAGGACGCGCTCGGCCGCCTCGGCGGCGCCGATCAGCGGCACGTCGAGGAGGAACCCGGCCGCGTCGACCACCGGGGCGCCCGGCACGGGGCTGCCCACGACGGGACTGCTCGCCACGCGGTTGCTCGTCGGGGAACTGCTCATCAGTCGACACTCCTGATCACGGCGTGGGTGCGCCCGTCGGTCGCGTTCGCGACGACCACCCGGCCCGGGCGGGGTTCGGCGGCGAGCAGCGGCAGCCGGGGGTGGACGGCCGGGGCGGTCGTGCCGCCGGACAGCGCGGTGAGCGTACGGACCCCGTCGGCCCGGACGGCGCGGACCAGCCCCGCGGCCCGGGTGCAGGTGATCAGGACGGGTTCGAAGCCGTCCTCGACCAGTCCGATCACCTCGGTCTCCCCCTCCCCGAGGCGGATCCGGCGGTGCTCGCCCCGGCCCGGACGGACCTCCCAGGTCCGCCCGTCCTCCGACCAGCCGACGGCACCGCCGCCGTGCACCAGGTGCGGCGCCCCGGCCGCGTCGGCGGGCAGCGGGACGGGCGACAGCCGGGGTTCCCGCCCACGCCGGAACGGCTGTCCGCCCTCGGTGGAGACGACCGGTCCGTCCGCCGACACCCGTCCGCCGCGCTCGATCCGGCGCCAGCGGCCGGCCACCGGCAGCACCAGGGCATCGCCCTCGCGCAGCAGCGGGAGCACCGGCTGGGCCATCAGCTCGGCGAACTCCGGAGAGCCGATCTCCGGCAGGCCGACGGTCGCCGACTTGACCCGGTAGCCGTCGGAGCCGCTCAACGCCCGTCCGCTCACGTAGAGTTCCAGCCGGTCGTTGCGCGCGCACAGCGCCAGCAGCCGCCCGCTGGTGCGCGCGGCCGCGATCACCGGGCCGAACAGCTCGTGGCGGCGCGGCCGGGCGGCACCGTCGGGGTGTCCGCCCGACAGCGCCACGGCGATCAGCACATCGGCGCGCCGGCCCCGGGCCAGCAGGGTGGCCGCGTCGGTGGTGAACGCGGGCAGCGCCCCGCCGACGGCGGGCAGCTGGGCGTCCAACTGCGCGGAGGCCCGGAAGCCGCTGCCGCGCAGCGCCCGCACGGCGACCCTCGCCGGGGGCAGCGGCAGCTCGACGGCCGGTGCGCCGTCCACCCGGACCGTCACCCGCGCGACGCCCGTCGCGCTCCAGCCCGCCTCCTCGCTCGCCACCGTGCGCCGCCGGGCGGGCAGCCGGGCCGCCAGCCGGGGCGAGGTGAGCAGCCAGCACTGCGCGGCCGGGTCCAGCGCCCGCTCCGCGTACCGGACGTCCTCGGGTTCGGGGTCGGTGTGCTGACGGGCCTTGAGCCAGCGCGGCAGCAGTTCGGCGAGGTCGCCGCCGATCAGCCGCCCGGGCGGGTCCCCCAGGACGCCGACCAGCAGTTCGCTGCCCCGGGCCGCCGCCCGGCGGTGCAGCACGAGCAGCGCGGCCAGCTGGACCAGCCGCGCCGCGCCTGCCTGGGCCGGTCCGGCGTCCACCAGCACGACCACCTGGCCGCGGCCCTCGGGGGCACGCAACTCGGTTTCCAGCTCCAGGAGTTCACCCTCGCTCCACCGGCGCAGGAACTCCTCCGGGTACTCCTCGGCGAGCAGCCACTCGGAGGGCAGCAGCCGCTCCGGCCGTCG
The DNA here is from genome assembly GCF_055569135.1 of Kitasatospora sp. NPDC029367. Taxonomy (NCBI): domain Bacteria; kingdom Bacillati; phylum Actinomycetota; class Actinomycetes; order Kitasatosporales; family Streptomycetaceae; genus Kitasatospora; species Kitasatospora sp. NPDC029367. Next base: position 18,756 of record NZ_JBVHYH010000023.1, on the reverse strand, counting down.
GCCGCGGGCCAGACCGCCGTAGCCGTCCGGCTCGCCCTCGGACCCGGCGACGGGCTCGTGCGCGCCGATCAGCGCGTCCAGGCGGCGCAGCAGGGGGCCGAGCGCGGTGGCGAGTTCGGGGGTGAGCGCGGACAGCGTCCCGGCCCAGGGCGCGAGTGCGGCGGTCACCGGCCACGCACCCGCGCCGGCCGGTCGGCCGGGCGGACCGGCTCCGCCGCCTCGACCGTCGCCCCGCTGCTCACGCTTCCGCTCCGCTCCGCGTGGTACCGCTCCACCGTCCAGGTCCTCCCTGCTCGCGCACCCGTTCCCCGCCGCTCCGCGCGACGCCTCCGTCCGGCTCCCCAATGCCCGGCGCCCCGATGCCGGGCTCCACGATGCCCGGCTCCCCACTGCCCGGCTCCCCACTGCCGGGCTCCACGAAGCGGTCGAGGTCCGCCGGGCCTCGGACGGGCGCCGGACGGTCACCGACCAGTGCGTGGCCGGGGACGAGGACGCACAACTGCCCGTCCGCCGCCCCGAGCGCGACCCGCCACAGGGCCGCCCCGGGCTGCGGGCGGGCCGTGGTGGGCACCAGCACGCCGTCGTCCTCGCCCAGGTAGCGGGCACCGTCGGCCCAGGGCAGGTCCGGCGCCTCGCCGAGGACCAGCAGCGCCGTCCCGTCGGCCGCCACGGCGAGCCGGTGCCCGGCCGCCAGCCGGGAGCGCGTCGCGGCCGCGAGCGCGGGGACGGCGGTGCCGAGGGCGAGGGCGGCGACCGGTTCCAGCGGTGGTTCACGGCGCTCCCAGCGGAGCGGGGCACCGGTCACCGGGAGGCGACCGCCGCACCCGCCGTGACCGGTGCGACCGCCGCACCTGTTGCACCCGCCGTGACCGCCGCGACCAGTCCGGCCCGGAGCCCGGTCAGCGGCGCCGGCAGGTCCGCCGGGTCGAAGCCGGCGTCGATCTCGCGCAGCGCGGCCTCCAGCCGCAGCCGGGAGTCCTGACCGTCCGGCAGCCCGCCGTGTTCGGCGAGCAGCGCGGTGCCCGTACGCAGCAGGCGCTCGGCGCGGGCCGCGCTGCTGCGGGAGAGTTCCTCCGCCGTGTGCGCCAGGCTGCGGTTGGCGGCCCGGTCGATCAGGTCGGCGAGGGCCTCGCGGGCGAGCGCCTGGGTGTCGGCGGTGGGGGCGATCAGCGGCAGCACCCAGAGGTCGCGGGCGGAGGCGGCGGTGCGACCGTCCAGGACGGCGGCCGCGGCGACCAGGTTCTGCGAGCGCACGGCCCGCCGGTCGCTGACCGGGACGCCCGCCGAGCGCAGTCGGCGCAGCGCGGTGGCCAGCAGCGGGGTGACGGCGTCGAGGTCGCAGCCGCGGGCGGCGGCGGTCAGCCGGTCGAGGGCGCCGAGCAGGGCGCCGGTGGCCGCGGGCGCGGCCGGGCGGCGGCCGGCTTCCAGGAGTTCCTCCAGCCGGGCGTCGACGACGGGTTCGACGAAGACCCGGGCGAGGAACCGGTCGGCGAAGGCGGCCAGCGCCGGGTCCTCGGGCAGGTGGTTGGCCGCGCCGACGCAGATCCGCAGCGGACTGGCGAGCACGGTGCCGCCGCGCCGGAAGACCCGTTCGTTGAGCAGGCCGAGCAGGGTGTTCAGGACGGCGGTCGAGCCGAGGAAGACTTCGTCCAGGAAGGCGATCTCGGCCTCGGGCAGCATCCCGGCGGTCTCGAACTCGACCCGGCCCTCCCGGAGTCGGCGCAGGTCGACCGGTCCGAACAGTTCGTTGGGCTCGGTGAAGCGGCCGAGCAGGTACTCGAAGTACCGCCCGCCGAGCTGCGCGGCGACCCGCCGGACCGCCTCCGACTTCGCCGTCCCGGGCGCGCCGACCACCAACAGGTGCTCCCCGGCGACGGCGCACAGCGCCACCACCTCGGCCACCGTCTCCCGGCCGACCATGCCGCGCCCGGCGGCGGCCACGGCCGCGGCGACGAGCTCGGCGTCAGCGCCCGGCGAGGTGGCCGGCGGGGTGTCTGGCAAGGTGGCGGGCGGGGTGACGGGCGGGGTGACGGGCGGTAGGTCGGCGGGGCCGGGTATCGGAGCGGCGGCGGTGGTCTCGGTCACGAGCACGGGAGTCTACGTTGCCCCGAACACCCCTCACCAGCGGGTTTCCACCGGGGCCGGCGCCTCCGCCGCCGTGGGCGCGCGGTGCAGCCGGAACGCGTCCGCGAGGACGGCTCGGGCCAGCGCCTGGGCCGGGCCGCGGGCCGCGGTGCGCCCCGTGGTGAGGGCGAAGTCGGTGGTGCCCAGGTCCGGCAGGCCCGACTGGTCGGGCAAGGGGCGCAGGTCCGACGGGATCAGGCTGCGGGCGTGCGGCACCACGCCGAGGCCGGCCAGGGCGGCGGCCCGGACCCCGGACAGGCTGGTGCTGGTGCAGGCGATCCGCCAGGGCCGGCCCTCGCGTTCGCAGGCGTCCAGGGCGCGGGCCCGGGTGATGCTGGGCGGCGGGTAGACGATGAGCGGCAGCGGCTCCGCCGGGTGGTCGAGCCGGAAGTCCTCCGCGGCGGCCCACACCAGCCGGTCCTGCCAGACCAGTTGGCCCTGGGTGTCACCGCCCGGCGGCCGCTTGCCGAGCACCAGGTCGAGCCGCCCGTCGGCCAGTTGCTCGTAGAGCACGGCGCTCAGCCCGACGGTGAGTTCGAGGTCGACCTGGGGGTTGCGCCGCCGGAAGCCCCGCAGGATCTGCGGCAGTTCGGTGTGGACGAAGTCCTCCGAGGCACCGAAGCGCACCCGCCCGCGCACCTGGGTGTGCGCGAAGTAGCCGAGCGCCTGCTCGTGCGCGTCCAGGATGGTCCGGGCGAACCCGAGCATCGCCTCGCCTTCGCCGGTGAGCTGCACGGAGTGGGTGTCGCGGAGGAAGAACCGCCGGCCGGCGGCCTCCTCCAGCCGCCGTACGTGCTGGCTGACCGTCGACTGCCGCAGTCCCAGCCGTTGGGCGGCGCGGGTGAAGCCGCCGGTCTGGGCCACCGCGAGGAAGGACCTCAACTGCACCGGATCGAACATCCAGCCAGCCTATCCGCTGATATCACGCATCATGATGACAGTGAGTGCGGCCAGCGGGATTCACACTCACCCGAACGGGCGGCAGGCTGAGGCCGTCCCACCCGAACCACCAGCGCGGAGAACCATGGCCCGCCCGAACACCCCGCCCCACAGCCGAGGAAACACCCGCCGAACGGGCCGCCTCCGCGCCCGACCACTGCTTCGACGACGCGCCCGCCTCCGGATCGACCCGTTCATCGCCTCCCTGCTCGCCACCGTGGCAGTCGCCGCCCTGCTCCCCGCGCGCGGCACCGCCGCACCGGTCATCTCGGACGCCGCCACCGGCGGGGTCGCCGTCCTGTTCTTCCTCTACGGCGCCCGGCTCTCCGCCCGTGAGGCCTGGGACGGCCTCAAGCAGTGGCGACTGCACGGCACCGTGCTCGCGGTGACCTTCGTCCTCTTCCCCCTGCTCGGGACGGCCGCTCACCTGCTGGTGCCGACCGTCCTGACTCCGCAGCTCTACCAGGGCCTGCTGTTCCTGACCCTGCTGCCCTCCACCGTGCAGTCCTCGATCGCCTTCACCTCGATCACCCGCGGCAACACCGCCGCCGCGGTCTGCAGCGCGACCTTCTCCAGCCTCTTCGGCATCCTCCTGACCCCGCTGCTCGCCGCCGTGCTGCTGCACACCAGGGGCGGCATCTCGACGGGCACCGTGCTGGAGATCGCCGAACAACTCCTCCTGCCGTTCGCCGCCGGGCAGTTGCTGCGCCGTTGGATCGCCCCCTGGACGGCCCGCCACCGCGCCGTCCTCGCCCTGGTGGACCGCGGCTCGATCCTGCTGGTCGTCTACAGCGCCTTCGGCGCCGCCGTCGTCGGCGGGATGTGGGGCACGCTCTCGCTGCCCCGGCTGGCCGCCCTGCTGGTGGTCGAGTCCGCGCTGCTGGCGCTGGTCCTGAGCGTGACCCTGCTGGGCGGCCGCCGGCTCGGGTTCGACCGGGGCGAGCTGATCGCGATCGTCTTCTGCGGCTCCAAGAAGAGCCTGGCCAGCGGCGTCCCGATGGCCGCCGTCCTCTTCCCCGGCGCGGCGGCCGGACTGATGGTGCTGCCGCTGATGCTCTTCCACCAGGTGCAGCTGATGGTGTGCGCCGTCCTCGCCCGCCGCTGGGCCGCCGAGGCCCAGCTCACCGACGCCCCGGCCACCGACGCCCCGGCCACCGACGTCCAGGCCGCCGAGGCCGCGCCGCGACCGCGACGGCAGGGCGCACCGCAGGCAGCGCCGGTCTTCCACCGGGCACGGGCCCGGTGACCGCTGCGGCCGGGCCCGCCCGATCGGCGAGGCGAACGGCAGTCGGTCGTCGGTCGTCGGTCGACCCCGGCCCGCCCGACGTGCCGCGGCCCGGGAGGCTCTGGTTCGATGGGACCGCCGTAGCCGCCGTCACCGCCGTCACCACCGCCCGCGAGGAGCAGGACCCTGAGTACGTCGTTCGCCGAAGCACTGTCCGTCGGCCTGCTGGTCCTGGTGCTGGTCTGTGCGGTGGCCCGGCCGTGGGGGTGGCCGGAGGCGGTGGTCGCCGTCCCCGCCGCGGGGCTGGTGGTCGCCACCGGCGCGATCCCGTCGGCGCACGCGGTGGCCGAGGCGGAGCGGCTCGGGCCGGTGATCGGGTTCCTGGCGGCCGTGCTGGTGCTGGCCCAGCTGTGCGACGACGAGGGGCTGTTCCGCGCCTGCGGGGCCTGGATGGCCCGCACCGCGGCCGGGAGCCCGCGCCGGCTGCTGGCGCAGGTGTTCGTCGTCGCCTCGGTGATCACGGCCGTGCTCAGCCTGGACGCCACCGTGGTGCTGCTGACGCCGGTGGTGTTCGCCACCGCGGCCCGGCTCGGTGCCCGCCCCAAGCCGCACCTCTACGCCTGCACCCACCTGTCGAACACCGCCTCGCTGCTGCTGCCGGTCTCCAACCTCACCAACCTGCTGGCCCTCACCGCGAGCGGGCTGAGCTTCACCCGCTTCGCCGCCCTGATGGCGCTGCCCTGGCTGGTGGCCGTCGCCGTCGAGTACGTGGTGCTGCGCCGGTTCTTCGCCGCCGACCTGGACGCGGGCACCGCGGCCGGCACCGAGGTGGCGGCGCCGGAGCTGCCGCTGTTCGCCCTGGTCACGGTGGCGGGCACGCTGGCCGGCTTCGTCCTGACCTCGATCGTCGGCATCGATCCGGCCTGGGCGGCCATGGCCGGCGCGCTGGTGCTGGCCGTCCGGGCGCTCGCCCGGCGCCGCACCACTCCGGTGGCGATCGTCCGCTCGGCCGCCGTGCCGTTCCTGGCCTTCGTCCTGGCGCTCGGCATCGTGGTCCGGGCGGTGGTGGACAACGGGCTGGCCTCCGCGCTCGGACACCTCCTCCCGTCCGGCACCTCGCTGCCCGCGCTGCTGGGCGTCGCCGCGCTGGCGGCCGTCCTGGCGAACGTCATCAACAACCTGCCCGCGACCCTGGTGCTGCTCCCGCTGGCCGTGCCCTCCGGCTCCGGCGCCGTGCTGGCCGTGCTGCTGGGGGTGAACATCGGCCCCAACCTCACCTACGCCGGCTCGCTGGCCACCCTGCTGTGGCGGCGGATCGTCCGCGAGCACGACACCGAGCTCGGCCTGGGCGAGTTCACCCGGCTCGGGCTGCTCGTCGTACCCGCCGCCCTGACGCTGTCCGTGGTGGCACTGTGGGGGTCCCTGCAGATCATCGGAGCATGAGGAGGCCGACACCGTGACCGTCGTCGTCTGGATCGCCGAAGGCACCTGGCCCGCCTGCGTCGACGCCGCCCGCGTCCACGCGCCGCAGGGCGCGGAGCTCGTCCTGCTGCACGTCAGCGGCCAGGACGTCCCCGGCGTCGCCCACGGCGCCTTCGCCGGCCTGCTGGGGCGCGGCCACCGCGAGCGCGACCCCGGCGACCAGGTGGAACACCTCGCCGCCGCCTCCGCCCGGCAGCTCCTGGACGCCGCCGCCGACCGCCTCGCCCGCCCCTGCACCCGGCTGGAGCGCACCGGCCGCGCCGAACGCGAGGTGGTCGCGGCGGCCGACGGGGCCGAGCTGCTGGTCCTGGCCCGGGACGGCGACCGCTCCCGGCTGGGACCGCACAGCCTCGGCCCCGCCACCCGCTTCGTCGTCGACCACGCGCCCTGCCCCGTCCTGCTGGTCTGGCCGGAGCCGGCACCGGGCGCCGACACCCTTCCCCCTCCCCCGCCGCACCACCGGCGGTAGGCGTTCGGTGCCCGGCGTTCGGCCTCGGGCCGGGACGCGGGCCCTGCGGACCCGACCGCCGAGGACCGCTCCGGCTATCGGCGGCGGGCGGTGATCAGTCGCTGCAGGACGATGAAGACGAACAGCAGCCCGCCGATCACGATCCTGGTCCACCACGAGCTGAGGGTGCCCTGGAAGCTGATCACGGTCTGGATCAGGCCCAGCACCAGCACGCCCAGCACGGTGCCCAGCAGGTAGCCGGAGCCGCCGGTGAGCAGGGTGCCGCCGATGACCACGGCGGCGATCGCGTCCAGTTCCAGGCCGACCGCGTGCAGCCCGTAGCCGGAGAGCATGTAGAAGGTGAGCAGGACGCCGCCGAGCGCCGAGCAGAAGCCGCTGATCGCGTACACGGTGGTCTTGGTCCGCGCCACCGGCAGGCCCATCAGCAGGGCCGACTGCTCGCTGCCGCCGAGCGCGTACACGTTCCGGCCGAAGCGGGTGTAGTGCAGGACGACGAACGCGGCCGCCACCACCAGCAGCGCGATCAGCACGCTCGGCGAGATGAACAGGTCGCCGAGCGGGATCCGGGTCTGCGCCATCGCGGTGTACGACGGGTCGGTGATCGAGATCGACTCGATGCTGATCGTGTAGCAAAGGCCCCGGGCCAGGAACATGCCCGCCAGCGTCACGATGAACGGCTGGATCTCGAAGGTGTGGATCACCCACCCCATCACCCAGCCGCCGGCCGTACCCATCAGCAGCACCAGCGGGATGACCAGCAGCGGCGGCCAGCCGTGCTGCTCCACCAGCCAGGCGGAGACCATCGTGGACAGGGCCACCACCGCACCGACCGACAGGTCGATGCCGCCGGTCAGCACGACGAAGGTCATGCCGACCGCGACCACGAGCAGGAAGGCGTTGTCGATCAGCAGGTTGAGCAGCACCTGCCCGGAGAAGAATCCGTCGTACTGCACCGATCCGGCGGTGAACATCGACACCAGCAGGACGGAGGTGACCAGCAGCGGGATCTGTCCGCGCACTCTGGCCAGCAGGGCGTTGGCGTTCACGCGCCGACCTCCCGGTTGGTGTTGGTGGTGGTGGCTGGAGCGGGTCGGGCTCCGCTGTGGCGTCCGGCGCCGCGCTTGGCGACCTTGGCGCGGAAGTTCGGCGACTGGATCAGGCAGACCGCGATCACCACGAACGCCTTGAACACCAGCGTGGTCTCCGGCGGGATGCCGATCGTGTAGACGGTGGTGGAGAGGGTCTGGATGATCAGCGCGCCGAGGACCGTGCCGCCGATCGAGAACCGGCCGCCGTTGAGCGAGGTCCCGCCGATCACCACCGCGAGGATGGCGTCGAGTTCGATCCACAGGCCGGCGTTGTTGCCGTCCGCCGCCGAGACGTTGGAGGAGACCATCAGTCCGGCGACCGCCGCGCACAGCGCGCTGAACACGTACACCAGGCCGACCAGGCGCATCGCCCGGATGCCGACCAGCCGACTGGCGACCGGGTTGCCGCCGACCGACTCCAGGAGCATGCCCAGCGCGGTGGAGCGGGTGAGCAGCGCCGTCAGCAGTGCGACCAGCCCGCTGAGCAGGATCGCGAACGGCATCGCCAGCCAGTAGCCACCGCCGATGAGCTTGTACGGCTCGCTGGTGATCGTGATGATCTGGCCGTCGGTGATCAGCTGGGCGACGCCGCGTCCGGCGACCATCAGGATCAGGGTCGCGATGATCGGCTGCACCCCGACCCGGGCCACCAGCACACCGTTCGCCGCGCCCAGCAGCACCGCCGTCGCGAGCGCGATGCCCACCGCGCCGAACACCGTGCCGAGGCTCGCCGGGTCGGCGGCCTGGCTGATGTGCTGACAGGCCAGCGCGCCGGCGATGGCGACGGTGGAGCCGACCGAGAGGTCGATGCCGCCGGTGGCGATCACCAGGGTCATACCGAGCGACACCAGGATCAGCGGGGCGCCGAAGTGCAGGATGTCGATCGAACTGCCGTACAGGTGGCCGTTCTTGAGGTGGATCGCGAAGAAGTCCGGGGTGAAGGCGAGGTTGCCGAGCAGCAGCGCGGCCAGCACCACGGCCGGCCAGAACAGCCGGGACCGGGTCACCGCCCTGGCCCATGGGGTGGTCAGGGCCGTGGTCATTGTTCCGCTCCGCTCGCGATGGTGGCCAGGACGCGCTCCGGGGTGAGCGCGCCGTCGTTGCGCAGTTGGGCGACCATCCGGCGGTCGCGCAGCACGCCGACGCGGTGGCTGAGCCGCAGCACCTCCTCCAGTTCGGCGGAGATGAACAGCACCGCCATGCCCTTCTCGGCGAGGTCCGCGACCAGTTTCTGGATCTCGGCCTTGGCGCCGATGTCGATGCCGCGGGTGGGCTCGTCCAGGATCAGCAGCTTGGGGTCGGTGATCAGCCAGCGGGCCAGCAGCACCTTCTGCTGGTTCCCGCCGCTGAGGTTGCGGACCAGCGCCTCCGGGTCGCCCGGGCGGATGTCGAGGGTGCGGATCCAGCGCTCCGCCAACGCGTCCTGCACGGTGCGCGACAGCGGACGGGTCCAGCCGCGGGCCGCCTGCAGCGCCAGCACGATGTTCTCGCGGACGGTCAACTCGCCGACCAGGCCCTCGGTCTTGCGGTTCTCCGAGCAGAACGCGATGCCGTGGGCGATCGCGTCACGCGGGGTCCGCAGGTCGGCCTCGGTGCCGTTGATCCGCACGGCCCCGCCGTCCTTGTGATCGGCGCCGAACAGCAGTCGGGCCGCCTCCGTCCGGCCGGACCCCAACAGGCCCGCCAGGCCGATCACTTCGCCGGGGCGGATCGCGAGGTCGTACGGCTCGACGGCGCCCCGTCGGGCCAGGCCCTCGGCCTCCAGGAAGGCCGGGCCGGCGGCCGGGACGGAGCGCTCGCCCCGCTGGCCGCCCGCGAGTTGGTCGAGTCCGGCGAGTTCGGAGCCGATCATCCGGGAGACCAGGTCGACCTGGTTGAGCTCGCTGGTCAGGTACTCGCCCTCCAGCCGGCCGTTGCGCAGGACGGTCATCCGGTCGCAGATCTCGTAGATCTGGTCGAGGAAGTGCGAGACGAACAGGATCGCGACCCCCTGGTCGCGCAACCTCCGCATCACGGCGAAGAGTTGGCTCACCTCGTCGCGGTCCAGGCTGGAGGTCGGCTCGTCCAGGATCAGCACCTTGGCCGAGACGTCGACCGCGCGGACGATGGCGACCAGCTGCTGGACGGCGATGGAGTAGCTGTCCAGCGGCGCGCTGACGTCGATGTCCAGATCCAGCGTGCGCACCAACTCGGCGGCCCGGCGGCGCATTTCGGACCAGGCGATCAGGCCGAGGCGGCGCGGCTCGCGGCCGATGAAGATGTTCTCCGCGACCGACAGGTTCGGGCAGAGGTTCACCTCCTGGTAGACGGTGCTGATGCCCGCCTGCTGGGCCTGCAGCGGTCCGGCGATCCGCACCCGCTCCCCGGCCAGGACCATCTCCCCGCCGTCCGCCGGATGGACCCCGGTCAGCACCTTGATCAGCGTGGACTTCCCGGCGCCGTTCTCCCCCATCAGGGCGTGCACCTCGCCGGGGAAGAGCCGGAAGTCGACCCCGTCCAACGCCACCACCCCGGGGAACTCCTTGCGGATCCCCCGTACTTCCAGGACCGGTTGCTGACGCACCCCGGTTCTCCTCTCCTCGTACGACCCGGCCCCGCGGGGAGCGATCCGCCGATCGCTCCCCGGGCCGGCCGGGCCGGTCAGTACTGGCGGGTGGGCAGCGCCGCGGCGGCCTGGTCCTGGGTGAAGACACCCTCCTCGGTCTTGATCCGCTTCGGCACCTGCTCGCCGGCCTTGACCTTCTTGGCCAGGTCCATCAGCTGGTCGCCGAGGAGGGGGTTGCACTCCACGTCGACGTTGATCTTGCCCTGGCTCATCGCGGTGAAGGCGTCCTTCACCCCGTCCACCGAGATGATCTTGATGTCGGTGCCCGGCTCCTTGCCGGCCTCCTCGATCGCCTGGATCGCCCCGAGCGCCATGTCGTCGTTGTGCGCGTACAGCACGTCGATCTTCGGCTGGGCCTTCAGGAACGCCTGCATGACCTCCTTGCCCTTCGCCCGGGTGAAGTCACCGGTCTGCGAGGCCACCACCTTGAACTTGGCGTCCGCCTTGACCACGTCACCGAAGCCCGCCTTGCGGTCGTTGGCCGGCGCCGAACCCGTGGTGCCCTGCAGTTCGACGATGTTCACGACGTCGGACTTGCCCTGGTACTCCTTCACCAGCCAGTCGCCGGCCTTCTTGCCCTCCTCGACGAAGTCCGAGCCGAGAAAGGAGACGTAGAGCGAGTCGTCCTTGGAGTCCACCGCCCGGTCGGTGAGGATCACCGGGATCTTGGCGTCCTTCGCCTCCTTCAGCACGGTGTCCCAACCCGACTCCACCACCGGCGAGAAGGCGATCACGTCGACCTTCTGCTGGATGAACGAGCGGATCGCCTTGATCTGGTTCTCCTGCTTCTGCTGCGCGTCGGAGAACTTCAGCTCGATGCCCGCCTTCTTCGCGGACTCCTGGATCGACTTGGTGTTCGCGGTGCGCCATCCGCTCTCCGCGCCGACCTGCGAGAAGCCCACGACGAGCTTGTGGCCGGGCCCCTTGTCGGCCGAGCCCCCACCGCCGCCGGAACCGCACGCGGTGAGGACGGTGACCATCGCACCGGCGACCAGAGCCGCCGCAGCTTTCTTGGACATGGTGGGACTTCCTCTCGGGTTCGTCGATCGCGCGAGCGGCACCCGTCACGTGAACGTGAGGTTTCGACGCCGTTTCGCTCGGAACAGATTGTTAGCGCTCACAAATGGCCCCGGCAAGGCTCTTGCGTCCCGTTACTCAATCTTGACCGGGTCGCCGGGGGTGGCCCGAAGCACCGTCAACTCGTCAGAAACATGGGCAGTTGCCGCGCCCGGAGGAGCATGCTGCGGCACTCTCGCCGTCGAGAGCCGCAGCCCCCGCCCCGATCTCGACCGTCCGCCACCCCGTCGCGCGGCGGCGCCACAGCCCGGCGCCTCGCCCGGGGACGCATGTGAGCGCTAACATCCGTCCCGGAGGCGGGCCCAGGACCCGACGGTCGGCCGATGGCGGCACGCCCTGTCGATGCGGAGGCCGCTTCTCGGCGGCCGAGGGGGATCGCCGAAACTTTCGAGCACGTTCGCCGGTGCAGATCGCGCTCTGCACTGCGGAGTGACCACCGGAAATCGGCGAGATCCCGGACAAGTTCCTGCACATGCCCCGACCGCCGAGCAGCTGACCGGCATCCCGGCCCACCGGACGGTCCCGAGACTTTCGATGTGCTTGTCGAAACCGTTGACAGCTTGTCGGGCCCCGGCCAACACTGTCGCCGTCGACACGTCCCACGGCCCCGGATCGATCCGGGGCCGTCCTCGCCGACCGGCGGAGGGCGCGGCCGTGTCGATGCCAAGCCGGTTCCACCCGCACCGCTGCGCGACACCGTCCGGCCGACCCACCCCGCCACGGCCGCCGGTGCCGCAGGGATGCCCCCACTCCCGTCAGCAGGACGGATCACCGTCGTGAACTCTCCGCACCCCCAAGAGCCGTACGACAAACTGCCCCTGGCGAGACGCCCGCAGGGAGCGCTCCCGCGCGCCCGCGAGCTCCTGGGGCGTGACCTGACGGCCCGCCGTCGCGCGAAGCCCTGACACCGCCCGTCAGAGCTGACCCGCCAGTACCGACCTGCCAGGTCGAGCCGCAGTCTTCCCCGGTGGATTGTGAGCGTTAACGGACCTCGCCCGCCAGGCCGATCCCCGTCGGCCCGACCCCGCACGCACACGCACCGCCCGCCCTGCTCGGCCGGAACGGACCGGATCAGCACGGATCGGAACAGAACGGATCGGCCGAGTGCCCGCTCCGGAACCAGCGTCAGGACGCACAGCCGGTTCCCGAGCGGTACGCAGGAATCCCCCACCCACGAGGAGAACGATCCGTCATGCCATGGCTCAAGCAGAAACCCGGTCTCCGCACGGTCCTCACGACCGCCGCCTGCCTGCTCGCCGGCTCGGTCACGGCCGCCGCCACCGCGAGCCCGGCGGCCCACGCCGCCGGGGGGACCACGCTGGGTGCGGCGGCCGCCGACAACGGCCGCTACTTCGGTACGGCCGTGGCCTCGGGCAGGCTCGGCGACCCGACGTACTCCGCCATCGCCGACCGGGAGTTCACCATGGTGACCCCGGAGAACGAGATGAAGTGGGACACCGTCGAGCCCGCGCGCGGGTCGTTCAACTTCGCGCCCGCCGACTCGATCGTCAACCACGCCTCCGCCCACGGCCAGCGCATGCGCGGCCACACCCTCGTCTGGCACTCCCAACTGCCCGACTGGGTCAAGGCCACCGGCGACGCCACCACCCTGCGCAGCGTGATGAACAACCACATCACCCAGGAGATGTCCCACTACAAGGGGAAGATCTACGCCTGGGACGTGGTCAACGAGGCGTTCAGCGACGACGGCAGCGGCCGGCACCGCGACTCCGTCTTCCAGCGCGTGCTGGGCGACGGCTTCATCGAGGAGGCCTTCCGCACCGCCCGCACCGCCGACCCGTCCGCCAAGCTCTGCTACAACGACTACAACATCGAGAACTGGTCCGACGCCAAGACCCAGGGCGTCTACCACATGGTCAAGGACTTCAAGTCCCGCGGCGTGCCCATCGACTGCGTCGGCTTCCAGAGCCACTTCGGCGCCGGCGGCCCCCCGCCCAGCTACCAGACCACCCTGGCCAACTTCGCCGCACTCGGCGTCGACGTCCAGATCACCGAACTCGACATCGCCCAGGCCCCCGCCACCGCCTACGCCAACACCGTCCAGTCCTGCCTCAACGTCGCCCGCTGCACCGGCATCACCGTCTGGGGCATCCGCGACAGCGACTCCTGGCGCACCGGCGAGAACCCACTGCTGTTCGACAACAACGGCAACAAGAAGCCCGCCTACGGCGCGGTGCTCAGCGCCCTGGGCGGAGGCGGCAGCGGCACACCGAGCGGCGGCATCACCTCCGGCACGGTCTACACGCTCTCCGACGTGGCCGCCGGACGCGTCCTCGACGAGCCCGCCGGGCAGAACGGCAACGGCACCCCGCTCCAGGTCTGGGACGCCGGCGGCGCCGCCAACCAGCAGTGGCGCGCCGACCAGAACGGCGACGGCTCGTACACGCTGACCAACATGGCCAGCGGCAAGGTCCTGGACGAGCCGGGCGGCCAGACGGGCAACGGAACGAGGGTGGCGGTCTGGGACGCCAACGGCGGCGCCAACCAGCACTGGAAGGCCGGCCAGAACGGCGACGGCTCGTACACCCTCGTCAACGTCGCCAGCGGCCGCGCCCTGGAGACCCCCGGCGGCCAGACCGGCAACGGCACCCCCGTCCAGATCTGGGACTCCTGGGGCGGTGCCAACCAGCACTGGACGTTCAGGTGAGCTGAACCGCAGGCGGGGCGGAGCGGGGGGAGCACCTCTCCCGCTCCGCGCAGGCCGATTGCCGGCTCCCGGAGCGTACGCACGGCGCACCCGGAGCCCAACCATGACGAAGGCGTGCGACAGCTCCGCCCATTCCCCTGGAGATCCCCATGCGCAGACGAAGTTCCACCTACCGGCGCCTGTCCACGGTGCTCACGGCCGTCCTCGCGGTCGTGGCGGCACTGGCGACGATGGTCGTCGCCGACCCGGCCCAGGCGGCCGGCACCGGCACCGGCACCGGCGCCCTGCGCGGTACGGGCTCCGGGCGGTGTCTCGACGTGCAGAACGCCGGGCAGGCCGATGGCACCGCCCTGCAGATCTACGACTGCTGGGGCGGGACCAACCAGCAGTGGACGGCGAGCTCCGCCAACGAGCTGACCGTGTACGGAAACAAGTGCCTTGATGTCCCCGGCCACGCCACCACGGCCGGTACCCGGGTGCAGATCTGGACGTGCACCGGCGGCGCGAACCAGCAGTGGCGGGTGAACTCCGACGGCAGCGTCCTCGGCGTGGAGTCCGGGCTGTGCCTGGACGTCGCGGGCGGGGGCACGGCCAACGGCACGGCCGTGCAGATCTGGCCGTGCAGCGGCGCAGCGAACCAGCAGTGGAGCGGCCTGTCCGGGTCCACCCCGCCGGGCGGCACCTGCCCGCTGCCCTCGACCTACCGCTGGTCCTCGACGGGGGCGCTGGCGCAACCGGCCAACGGCTGGACCGCGGTGAAGGACTTCACCGACGTGGTCTACAACGGCAAGCACCTGGTCTACGCGTCGAACGTGAACGGGAAGTCCTACGGCTCTATGGCGTTCGCCCCCTTCACCAACTGGTCGGACATGGCCTCCACCCCGCAGACCGGGATGAACGAGAACGCGGTGGCGCCCACACTCTTCTACTTCGCACCGAAGAACATCTGGGTGCTCGCCTACCAGTGGGGCGCATGGCCGTTCGTCTACCGCACCTCCAGCGACCCGACCAACCCCAACGGCTGGTCCGCGCCGCAGCCCCTGTTCACCGGCGGCATCCCCGGCGCCGCCCCGATCGACCAGACCCTGATCGGTGACGACCAGAACATGTACCTGTTCTTCGCCGGTGACAACGGCAGCATCTACCGCGCCAGCATGCCCATCGGCAACTTCCCCGGCAACTTCGGCTCCTCCTACACCACCGTCATGACCGACACGGTGAAGAACCTCTTCGAAGCACCCCAGGTCTACAAGGTCAAGGACCGGAACCAGTACCTCATGATCGTCGAAGCCCGCGGCGCCAACGAGCAACGCTACTTCCGCTCCTTCACCGCCACCAGCCTCAACGGCACCTGGACCCCCCAGGCCGCCACCGAGAACAACCCCTTCGCCGGCAAGGCCAACAGCGGCACCACCTGGACCAACGACATCAGCCACGGCGACCTCGTCCGCAACAACCCCGACCAGACCATGACCATCGACCCCTGCAACCTCCAACTCCTCTACCAGGGCATGACCCCCGGCTCCACCGCCCCCTACGACCAACTCCCCTGGCGCCCCGCCCTCCTCACCCTCCAGCACTGACCCCCGGTCCGCGAACAGCGGAACCCCGGCCGCCCACCGGCCGGGGTTCCGCCGTTCGCATCCGTCGCGCCCAGGCGCACGCCGATGTACCGGGCCTCGTCAGCGCGCAGGGCCTCCCTCCCCCACACCCAAAAAAATATTCTCCGATCGCGGCAACCTCTGTGCGCACGGCGGCAACTGACAGGTGACCGAGGCCGAAGACCAAGGCCAACTCCGTCCCAGAGGGAACGAACCCTTGCCAGATCAGAACCGCTCTCACCGCCGCCGTCCGGCGACCCGCCGCGTGATCGCCATCGCCGTGGCCCTCGCCGCCACGGGTGCCGCCGTCCCGCTGGTCGCCATGGCAGCGCTCACACCGGGCACCAACTCGCCGACCACGGTCGGCGACGCGGCAGCCGGCAGCGGCCGCTACTTCGGTACGGCGGTGGCGTCGGGCAGGCTCGGCGACCCGGCCTACTCGACCATTCTCGACCGGGAGTTCAAGATGATCACCCCGGAGAACGAGATGAAGTGGGACACCGTCGAGCCCTCACGCGGGTCGTTCAACTTCGCCCCCGCCGACTCGATCGTCAACCACGCCTCCGCGCACGGCCAGCGCATGCGCGGCCACACCCTCGTCTGGCACTCCCAACTGCCCGACTGGGTCAAGGCCACCGGCGACGCCAACACCCTGCGCAGCGTGATGAACAACCACATCACCCAGGAGATGTCCCACTACAAGGGAAAGATCTACGCCTGGGACGTGGTCAACGAAGCGTTCAGCGACGACGGCAGCGGCCGGCACCGCGACTCCGTCTTCCAGCGCCTGCTGGGCGACGGCTTCATCGAGGAGGCCTTCCGCACCGCCCGCACCACCGACCCGTCGGCCAAGCTCTGCTACAACGACTACAACATCGAGAACTGGTCCGACGCCAAGACCCAGGGCGTCTACCACATGGTCAAGGACTTCAAGTCCCGCGACGTACCCATCGACTGCGTCGGCTTCCAGAGCCACTTCGGCGCCGGCGGCCCCCCGCCCAGCTACCAGACCACCCTGGCCAACTTCGCCGCACTCGGCGTCGACGTCCAGATCACCGAACTCGACATCGCCCAGGCCCCCGCCACCGCCTACGCCGGCGCCGTCCAGTCCTGCCTCAACGTCGCCCGCTGCACCGGCATCACCGTCTGGGGCATCCGCGACAGCGACTCCTGGCGCACCGGCGAGAACCCGCTGCTGTTCGACAACAACGGCAACCGGAAGCCCGCCTACACCGACGTCCTCGCCACCCTTCGCAGCGCCGGCGGCACGTCGGGCGGTGGCACGCCGGGCGGCGGGATCACCCCGGGCGCCGTCTACATGATCTCCGCGGTGGGCGCCTCCGGTCGGGTCCTCGACGAGTTCGCCGGGCAGAACGGCAACGGCGCCCCGCTCCAGGTCTGGGACGCCGGCGGCGCCGCCAACCAGCAGTGGCGGGCCGCCAGGAACGACGACGGCTCCTACACCTTCACCAACCTCGCCAGCGGCAAGGTCCTGGACGAACCGGCCGGCCGGACGGCCAACGGCACGCAGCCGCTGGTGTGGGAGGCCCACGGCGGTGCCAACCAGCGCTGGAAGGCCAACCGCAACAGCGACGGCTCGTACACCCTCGTCAACGTCGCCAGCGGCCGCGCCCTAGAGACCCCCGGCGGCCAGACCGGCAACGGCACCCCCGTCCAGATCTGGGACTCCTGGGGCGGCGCCAACCAGCACTGGAACCTCCGGCCGTCCGGGTCGACCGCCCCGGCCCCGACCCCGGCAGAGCCCGCCCCGAGCGGAACCTGCGCCCTGCCGTCGACGTACCACTGGTCCTCGACGGGCGCGCTGGCGCAGCCCGCGAACGGCTGGAGCGCGGTGAAGGACTTCACCGACGTCACGTACAACGGCAAGCACCTGGTGTACGCGTCGAACGTGAACGGGAAGTCCTACGGCTCGATGGCGTTCGCCCCCTTCGGCGACTGGTCGGGCATGGCCTCCGCCCCGCAGACCGGGATGAACCAGGCCGCCGTGGCGCCGACGATCTTCTACTTCGCGCCCAAGAAGATCTGGGTGCTCGCCTACCAGTGGGGTCCGTGGCCGTTCGTCTACCGCACCTCCAGCGACCCGACCAACCCCAACGGCTGGTCCGCGCCGCAGCCGCTGTTCACCGGCAGCCTGCCCAAGTCCAGCACGGGGCCGATCGACCAGACCCTGATCGCCGACGACCAGAACATGTACCTGTTCTTCGCCGGTGACAACGGCAGCATCTACCGGGCGAGCATGCCCATCGGCAACTTCCCCGGCAACTTCGGCTCCTCGTACACGACGGTCATGACCGACACCCCGGAGAACCTGTTCGAGGCTCCGCAGGTCTACAAGGTCAAGGACCGGAACCAGTACCTCATGATCGTCGAGGCCCGCGGCGCCCACGAGCAGCGCTACTTCCGCTCCTTCACCGCCACCAGCCTCAACGGCAGCTGGACCCCGCAGGCCGCCACCGAGAACAACCCCTTTGCCGGCAAGGCCAACGCCGGAGCCACCTGGACCAACGACATCAGCCACGGCGACCTCGTCCGCAACAACCCCGACCAGACCATGACCATCGACCCCTGCAACCTGCAGCTCCTCTACCAGGGCAAGAGCCCCAACGCCACGGGCCCCTACGACCAACTCCCCTGGCGCCCCGGCCTCCTCACCCTCCAGCGCTGACCCGACCAGACACGGGAGCCCCGCCGGACACCGGCGGGGCTCCCCATAGGATGGGAGCGCTCCCAGATCATCTGTCCGGAAGGCTCCGCATGCCCGCGCCCGTCATCCGCCCGTACCGCCCCGAGGACCGGGGTGCCGTCTTCGACATCTGCATGCGCACCGCCGAGGCCGGTGGCGACGCCCGCGGCAGCTACCACGACCAGGACCTGCTGCCGAACATCTTCGCCGCGCCCTACACGGAGCTGGAACCGGACCTGGCCTTCGTCCTCGACGACGGGGCCGGGCCGGTCGGCTACGTGCTGGGGACCAGCGACACCCCGCGCTTCGTCCGCGAGTTCCGCCGCACGTGGCTGCCCGTGGTCGCCGATCGCCATCCGCTCCCGGCCGGCGAACCGACGACCCCCGACGAGGTGATGACGGCGCTCCTGCACCGGCCGGAGCGGATGCTCGTCCCCGAGGTCGCGGACTACCCGGCCCACCTGCACATCGACCTGCTGCCCGACCACCAGGGCCGCGGCCACGGCCGCGCCCTGCTGACCGAGCTGTTCGCCGCCCTGGCCGGGGCCGGGGCGGCGCGGGTCCACCTGGCGATGGTCACGGCGAACACGGCGGCGCGCGCCTTCTACGACCGGATGGGCTTCCACGAGATCCCCGTCGCCGACCCCGGCCCCCTGACCTACCTCGGCCGGGCCACGAGCTAGGGCGTGTCTTGTGGATCAGGCCAGGCCCGCGACGCCAGGGCACGCACCTCGCCGCGTTGTCGTCGGTCGCCGATGGCCCCCAGCCTTCGGC
>NZ_JBVHYH010000022.1:102380-114571 GCF_055569135.1 Kitasatospora sp. NPDC029367 | reverse complement strand
CCAGAAGAAACCCGCCGCCGCCCCGGCCCTGCAACCCCCGGGGGAGAGACCCACGGGTGGCCCGACGCCCAGGGGGGAAGGTTCCTGGGCCACCGGTTCTCCCGCTGCTAGTTGCGGTAGCGGTAGCGGATCCGGCCGCGGGTGAGGTCGTAGGGGCTGAGCTCCACGAGCACCCGGTCGTGCGGGAGGATCTTGATGTGGTTCTTGCGGACCTTCCCGCTGATGTGGGCCAGGACGACGTGCCCGTTCTGCAGTTCCACCTTGAAGTTGGCGTTGCGCAGGCACTCGATGACGGTGCCTTCGACTTCGATGCCGTTCGTTGTCTTGGTCATGGTGTTCACCTCTTCATTCGTTCGTTCGTTCGTTCGTTTGCTTGGCGTCGGTGCCGGGGTCGTTCGTTCGATGCCGGGGCGGCGGCCGGTGCGCGGGTCAGCGGTGGACCAGCTCCAGGGTGGCGCCCGCGCGCCGGGCGCCGACGCCCTCCAGGAGCGCGGTGGCGGCCGGGTCGGACTCCGTCGCCTCGGCCCAGGCGGTGGCGGTGCCGCCGCGGTGCAGCGAGTCCAGCGCGTGGGCCAGCAGCGCCCGGGCGATGCCCCGGCGGCGCTGATCGGCGCGCACGGCGATCAGCCCGATCCGCGGCCGGCGGGGCGGGGTGACCCGGATCAGCCCCACGTAGCGGTCGCCCTGGCGCGCCACCGCGTACTTGGTGGGGTCGACCACGATGGTCCCCGCCGGGCGGGGCAGCACCTGGGCCGGCATCGCCGGCCAGCCGGCGCCGGCCTCGACCTCGGCGTGGACGACGCGCTCCAGGGCGCGCAGCGGGCCCTCCTCGGCCAGGCCGGCGGGCAGGATCGTCACACCCTCCGGGGGCCGTACCGCGCCGAGGCCGGTGGCCTGCGGGTCGGTGGGCACCAGGTAGGCCCGTTCGCGGCGCGCGGTGGTGAAGCCGGCCCGCTGCCAGGCGGACAGGGTGTCGTGGTCGGCCTCGTCGACGACGGTGTGCAGCGGGGCGGGCAGGTCGGTGAGCAGTGCGGCGGCGAGGCGGTCGAAGACCGTGTCGTGCCAGGTGTCGATGCTGACGAACAGCCGCCCGTCGGGCCGCCGGGAGGCGTCGGCGCGGCCGACCGCCCGGCCGTCCTCGACGGCCTGCCACTCGGTGTCCGAGAGCCGCGTCACGGCAGGGGTGTTCGGGGCGGGATGCGGAGAGTCCATGGTGTTGCCTTTCGGAAGTGCCTTGCCTGAGGCGCTCCCGGGCGACACCAACGTCAATCGCCCACCGTGACGACAAGGGGGAGCACCCACCCGGTTACTGCCTTCATGGGTCTCACCTCCTCGCGTTTCTCTCACGGCTGCGCTGACGGTAGCAGCCGACGGCGCACCGGCCCAAACGGTTTACCGATGCCGGGTCAGTAGCGCAGGTCGGCGGCGATGCCGCCGGCGTCGGCGAGGGTGCCGTCGGGGACGAAGGCGACCCGGGCGCCGGTGTCGAGGGCGCGCTCGACGACCTCGTCGACGATGTCCTCGCGGGCACCGGCCTCGCCGGCCTCGGCGGGGACGAGGTGCTCGCCGGCGTCGCGGACGGTGGCGCGGTGGTTCTCCTCGACCACCAGGAGCGCGACGCGCCCCTCCCCCACCGCCTGCCACACCTCGTCGAGGCCGGCGGCGAACCCGGAGCGGCCGCGGGCCCGGTCCAGCCGGGCGAGGGCGTCGGCGGTCTCCTGCTCGGCGTGGGCGCGCACGGCGGGCGCGACCACCTTGCGGACGGTCTCGACGTCGGCCTGGGCGAGGCCGCCGTGCGGGATCTGGGCGGTGGCCTCCTTGGCGATCGGGCCGGCGGCGTCCAGCAGGGCCAGGGCGGGCGCCTCGCCGACCACGTACAGCGGGCGGGGGTCGGCGGCCAGGACCTTGCCGAGCGCGGTGTCGGCCTGGCGCAGGAAGGTCTTGGTCTCCTCGTCGCGGAAGGTGCTGGGGGTGTCGCCGATGCGCTCGCGGCGCTCCGGGTCGGGGTTGTCGAAGAAGGCGCGGGTCAGCGGGAAGCCGTGGGCGCGGTCCTCGGTGACCCGCTCCGGGGTGCCGCTCCACAGCACGGCCCGGTCGGCGGCGACGGCCAGCACCCAGTACGGGCGCTCGGCGGCCTGGGCGGAGACCAGGTTGCGGGTGAGGAAGGTGTCGGACAGCACCACCCGGGCGGGGGCGGTGCGGGCGAAGGTCCACACCTGGTGCTCGCCGGGCGCGGCGAGGATGGCCAGGCCGTCCTCGGCGTGCACCAGGTCGACCTCGGCGAGGGCCTTGTCGAGCTGCCCGGCCACGTCGATCCGGTCGGCCCGGGAGACCTCGGGGTCGGCCTGGAGCCGCTCCTTCGCCTCGGCCAGCAGGTTGCGCAGCCGTACCGGGTCCTGGGCGTTGTCGGGTTCGCGGCGGTGGGTGGGCATCAGGACGGACACCGCCGGGTAGGGCCGGGGCCGGCGCAGTTCGGTGAGGACGGCGGGGCTGAGGGCGGGGTGCATGGGGACCCTTTCCGAAGGCGGTCGGCCTTCTCTGCGTGGGCGCACGGTGCCTGGCGCTGCTGCCAAATGCCCCCAATGTAGCGATTTGCCCCCGAGGTCGCCGGGTCGGCCGGCCGGTTCGGCCGAGCTGCTCGGCCGAGCTGCTCGGCTGAGCGGCTCGGCTGAGCGGCTCGGCCGACGGGCGCGGCCTGCCGTTCGGCGGCGGGCGGCCAGGGGCCGTGGGCGGCGACCTGGGCGCGCAGCCCGCGCAGGGCGCGGGCGGCGGCGATGCCCACCGCGCCGGTGACCCGGCCCTCCCGCAGGCAGGCGGCGGCGAAGCGGTGCTCGGCGAGGCTGCCGTCGACCAGTTCGAAGCGGTCGGCGGCGCCGGGGCTGCCGAAGGCCTGCACCCGCAGGCCGTACTGGTCGGTCCACAGGTACGGGACCGGCGCGTAGGCCTGGCGGGTGCCGTCCGGGCCGGCCAGCAGGTTGCGGGCGGCGAGCAGGGCCTGGTCGGTGGCGTTGGTGCGCTGCTCCAGGCGCCGGCGGCGGCCGGTGCGCGGGTCGGGCCAGCAGGCGGCGTCGCCGGCCGCCCAGACGCCGGGGCCGGCGGCGCAGTGGGCGTCGCAGGCCACGCCGCCGTCCGGCTCCAGCG
Organism: Kitasatospora sp. NPDC029367; assembly: GCF_055569135.1. Taxonomy (NCBI): domain Bacteria; kingdom Bacillati; phylum Actinomycetota; class Actinomycetes; order Kitasatosporales; family Streptomycetaceae; genus Kitasatospora; species Kitasatospora sp. NPDC029367. The sequence goes on along the minus strand of NZ_JBVHYH010000022.1, from coordinate 111,430 downwards.
GGACCCCGCTGCCGGCCAGCCACTCGGTGGCCGGCACCGAGCCGATCGCCATCAGCACGGCGTCGGCGGCCAGTTCGCCGCCGTCGGCGAGCCGTACACCGGCCGCCCGGCCCTGCCGCCGGAGCACGGCGGCGGCCGTGCCCCGGTGGATCCGCACCCCGTGCTCGCGGTGCAGGCCGGTCAGCAGCGCGGCCGTCTCCGCACCGAGGACGGCGGCCAGCGGCGCGGCGGCCGACACCAGCCAGGTCACCTCGGCGCCGAGCCCGACGGCGGTGGCCGCCGCCTCGGCGCCGAGCAGTCCGCCGCCGACCACCAACAGCCGTACGCCCGGGCGCAGTTCCTCGCGCAGGGCGAGGGCGTCGGGCAGTGTGCGCAGCACGTGGGCGCCGGGCAGCGGTGCCTCGGCGCCGGGCAGCCGGCGCGCTCGCACCCCGGTGGCCACCACCAGGGCGTCGCAGCGCACCTGCCGGCCGTCGGCCAGGTGCAGGGTGCGGGCGCCGCGGTCCAGGCGTTCGGCCGCCACGCCCAGGCGCAGGTCCAGCCGCAGCTCCGCGAGGGCGGCGGGCTCGCGCAGGGTCACCTTCCCGGGCTCCCACTGGCCGTCGAGGAGCTGCTTGGACAACGGCGGCCGGTCGTACGGGAGTTCGGACTCGGCCCCGACGAGGGTGAGGCGGCCGTCGTAGCCGGCCCGGCGCAGCGCCTCGGCGGCGTGCAGTCCGGCGGCGCCGGCTCCGACGACGGCCACCTCGCGCGGTGCGGTCACACGTTCTCCAGGGTGATCGCCGTGGCCGGGCAGACGGCGGCGGCCTCCTGGACGGCCTGGTGGAGGTCCGCCGGGGGGCGGGCGTCGAGCAGGACGACGATGCCGTCCTCGTCGCGCTGGTCGAAGACCTCGGGGGCGGCGAGCACGCAGTGGCCGGCGCCGCAGCACTTCTCCTGGTCGATCCGGACGAGCATGGGGTTCGGTTCCCTTCGGGGGGCGGGGTTCGGGGGTGGGGTTCGGGGGTGGGGCGGCGGTGGTCGCGGGCCCGGACTACCAGGCGACGGGCAGTTCGTGGACGCCGTAGATGAGCATCTCGCCGCGGAAGCGGACGTCCTCGAAGGCGGTGGCCAGGCGCAGTTCGGGCAGGCGCCGCAGCAGGGTGTCGAGGGCGATCTGCAGCTCCAGCCGGGCCAGCGGCTGGCCCAGGCACTGGTGGACGCCGAAGCCGAAGGCGAGGTGGCGGCGGGCGTCGCGGGTGAGGTCGAGGGTGTCGCCGTCGGGGAACTGCGCGGTGTCCCGGTTGGCGGTGCTGATCATGCAGACGACGCCCTCGCCGGCCCGGATCCGCACGCCGCCGAGCTCGACGTCCTCGGTGGCGACCCTGGTCAGGCCGGAGTGCACGATGGTCAGGTAGCGCAGCAGTTCCTCGACGGCGCCGGGGACGACCTCGGGGTGGCGGCGCAGGTGGTCGAGCTGGGCGGGGTGGCGCAGCAGGGCGAGGACGGACAGCGCGGTCATGTTGGCGGTGGTCTCGTGCCCGGCGACCAGCAGCAGCCGGCCCATCGCTCCGATCTCCCGGGTGTTCAGTTCGCCGCGCTCGACCAGGCGGCTGAGGATGCCGTCGTCGGGGTGGGTGCGCTTGGTGTCGGTGAGTTCCTCCAGGTAGTCGGTCAGCCGGGCCTGGGCGGTGATGACGTCCTCGACCGGGGAGTCGCGGCGCAGCAGGACGCGGCTGCACTCCTGGAAGAACTCGTGGTCCTGGTAGGGGACGCCGAGCAGCAGGCAGATGACCAGGGAGGGCAGCGGCAGGGCGAACTCGCGGACCAGGTCGGCCTCGGTGCGGCCCTCGGTCATCCGGTCGAGCAGTTCGTCGGCGATGCGCTGGACCTCGGGGCGCAGCGCCTCGACCTTCTTGATCATGAATTCGCCGGTGAGCATCCGGCGCAGGCGGGCGTGCTCGGGGTCGTCCATCCGGATGAAGACGGGCTGGCCGTTGTTCAGCTGGCGGGCGCCGGCGCTGACGAAGGGGAAGCCGGGGCGGGTGGAGTCGGAGCTGAAGCGGGCGTCGGAGAGCACCGCCTTGATGTCCTCGTGGCGGGTGAGCAGCCAGCTGGGGGAGCCGTCCCAGAGGGAGATGCGGCTGATCGGCTCCTCCTGCTGGGCCTGCTGATAGGCCGGCGGCGGGGCGAAGGGGCAGGTGCCGCGGGCGGCGGGGTGGGCGAAGCGGGGGGTCTGTGCGGCGGTGGCCATGGGGGGCTCCCCTCTCGGAGCTGGCTGTGCCGGATGGGTCGGTCCGGTCCGGCCCGCGGTGCCGTGCGGGGCACGCGAGGGTGCGGCCGTGCGGGGGCACGCGGGTGCGGTGGGCGTGCGGGCCCGGAGCATTTACGTGCCAAAAGCAACTAACTCGCTGTCACGCTAACTCGCGGTCCGTGGCGGCGAAAGGGCCCATCCGGTGGGCGCCGAATCTGTCCGAAATCCGGTGACCGGTCTGCGCCGCAGCCGGGAGGCGCACCGGCCGCTACAGTTCCCCCATGTCGGACGCCGCAGACGATCGGACCGCCACCGCGGACACCGCCACCGCAGACCTGGAGGCCGTACTGGCCTCGCTGGCCTACCTGCTGACCCGCTCCCAGGAACACGAACGCCGCACCGCCAGGGCCGGCATCACCGCCGCACGCTCGGACGTCTACCTGCTGCGCGCCCTCGCCGAGGCCGACGGGCCCAGCCGGGTGGGCGACCTGGCCGAGCGGCTGATGGTCAAGCCCTCCCACGTCACCCGGCAGATCGACCGCCTGGAGGGCCAGCACCTGGTGGCCCGCACCCCCGACCCCCTGGACCGCCGGGCCCGCCGGGTCGCCCTCACCTCCGACGGGCGGGACCTCCTGGAGCGGCTGAAACAGGCCAACATCACCGGCCTGGCCGACGCCCTGGCCGGCGTCCCCGAACCGGACGTCGCCGCGACGGTCAGCGTGTTGTGCCACCTGATCGAGCGCTACGTCCAGCGCGTGCGGGGCTCACTGCTCTCGGAGGACGACACCACTCCCCCGGCCCCGGCCGGCCCCCGCGCCGCGCTGCGCGACCCCGTCGAGTCCTGAGCCCGCCCGGGCTCCCCGGGAGTCCGGGCTACGGAGGCGTGCGGCCGACGGTCCTGTCAGTGGTCCGGCCTGCGGTCGCGAACACGCCGATCTCACCCGATACAGCGGGGGGGGTTCGCTACCCGGGTACCGCTGATTCAGTTCTCGAAGTACCCGAGGGGCTCGATCCGGAAACGGGGGCTCAGCGGGATCCCCTCGCTCGGGGTGAATCGAGTGTCAGACTTTTTCGGAACCTGAGTCATAAACGGGACGCGGATCCGATGGTCGAACAATTTCGCCAGGAACTCCGTCATCGGCCCGTGGAACTCGTACACCTCTTCCTCCGTGTCTCCGAGCACCACCGTGGGCCACGAATGAGGGTCATCCGAGTCAACACGCCAATGGAATGTCTCAGCGGTCGACGAGTTACCCCACCTCAGAAGCCCATGAGGAGCCGGATAAATGGGGAACGGCTGCTGCTCTCGAATGATGGGGCGCTGCTCCATTAGCTCATTCAAGCTCGTTGACTGATGAACGAGCTCGCTGGACGAGTCCGCGACTCCCGGAATCAACACTCCCAGGTAGTTGCTCCACCCACCAGGGCCGAAGTGGCCGACGTACTCGGCATAGTCAGACGGCAGGGAAGTCCCGAGCCCCCGTTCGACCTCGCGCCATGGCACCACAAACCTCCGCGCCTCGGTCAGACCACCGAGAACTGCCAGGTCTTCAATAGATCCCATCTCACCCCACCTTCCGCTAAACCGATTAGACGTTGTCAATAGGAACACTGATGTTCAGGCCGCCCGTACCCACTGCCTTGAACAGCTCCGGCCACACGGCGAGTTGAGCGCGCGGGGCCAGCCGGGCCCGCACCGCGTCGACCGCCTCATCCGCCCTCGTCACCTCCGCTGCCGTCGCCGAGCCGGTGCCAGCGGGAGGCGTTGTCGGCGGGGTCGTACTTGGTGATCCGGTACACGTGGGACGGCGCGGGGCGGTGACGCCGGGGACGGGAGCTCACCGGGCCATCCTGCCGGAGCCACCGGAGCGCGTGGCGCCGGGGCGGGCGGTCAGGGGAGGTGGGGGGCGGCCGCGGCGGCTTCGGCGGTGTTGGCGTGGTGGGCGGCCTGGCGGGTGACGGGGAGCCAGGTGGGGCGGAAGCGGTGGCGGTAGTGGGCGCACCAGGTGTGGAGGAGGGCGGCCGGGCGGGGGTCCGGGGCGGGGGTGGCGCGGCGCAGCAGGGCGGCGGCGCGGACCGGGATGCGGTGGGCCCACAGGTCGATGCCGGCCAGGTGGGCGCGGGTGGGCGGGGGCGACGGCGGCAGGGGCCCCTCGGGGGTGCGCGGGTCCCAGGCGTCGGCGAGTTGGCGCAGTGCGGTGAGCTGGGTGCGGGCGGCGCGCAGCAGCGGGGTGTCGTGCGGGCCGTCGTGCGGGGGCAGGGCGGTGAGCAGTTCGGTGAGGCGGTGGCCGCGTTCGCGCAGGTGGTCGGCGGCGGCGCGCAGGTGGCGGTCGGCGTCCTCGGGCGGGACGGGGGCGGGGTCGCCGAGCCGGTCGCTGGTCCAGGCGGGCACCTCGACGACGACGGTGCGCCCGCCGTGGCGCCGGGGGGCGAACCAGGTGGCGGCCCGGGCGCCGCCCCGGGCCTCGGGCTGCTCGGTGAGCATGCCGGTGGTGTTCTCCTGGGTGTCGATGTGCTCGGGCTCCATCAGGAAGACGCCGGGGCTGACGGCGGGCAGCCGGTGGGTGTCGAAGGAGCCGGTCTCCACCGGGATTCCGAGGGCGGCGGCGGAGCGGGCGAAGGGGGCGGCGAGGGCGGTCGGGTCGGCGGTGGCCTGGAGGAAGGTGCCGCCGACGTCCGCGGTGTGCAGGGAGAGTTGGAGGGCGGGCCGCAGTTCGTCGATCAGGTCGAGCAGGATCCGGCTCTCGGGGAGGCGGCCGCCGATCGCCGGGGCCCATTCGGGCTGCTCCTCGGCGGCGGGGCGGTAGTAGCCGGCGAAGTAGGCGGGCAGGGTGCGGGCGAGCAGGCCGCCGCGGGCCAGGTGGGCGCCGTCGGGGTCGAGGCAGAGCAGCAGGTGCCAGGTGGTGGCCGGGTGCCGGGCGGGGCGGGCCAGCACCCGGTGGGCCAGTTCGACGAGGCCGGCGCGGCCGGAGAACTCGTCGGCGTGGGCGCCGGAGACGACCAGGACGTTGTCGGTGCCGCGGTCGGCGGCGGGCCGGTCGGTGGCGGTACCGCGGTCGTCGGGGCCGATCGAGAGGAGGTGGAGGGGGCGGCCGGCGCGGGAGGTGCCGAGGGTGCGCAGCCGGCAGCGTCCGGGGTGGCGGGCGGCCAGGTGGCGGGCGGTGTCGGTGAGTTCGTCGAGCGTGGGGTAGCGGTCGTGGAGCAGGATCGCCCTGCCCGCGGCGGTCGAGGTGTCGGTCAGCATCGGTCCCCTCCCCTGGTGTCCGGAGGTGGTATTGGATCCGATCGGGTACGGCTCCGTCCAGGGCGCCGCGCGGGCCGGTGCGGGGTGGTCCGGGGGCGGGGAACCGTGCGTCATCGCAGGGTTGCCTACTGTCATATGCTTGCCATATTTGCTGGTCAGGGTGGGGGCGCGGGTGGAATTCCGGTTGTTGGGCTCGGTGGCCGTGGTGGCCGCGGACGGACGGGAACTCGCCCTCGGCTCGCCCAAGCGCCGCAGCCTGCTGGCCGCGCTGGCGCTGAACCCCGGCGCGCCGGTCGGCATCGACCGGCTGACCGAGGCCCTCTGGGAGGAGGAGCCGCCCCGGCACGCCCGCACCGTCATCCACAACCACGTCTCCGGGCTGCGCGCGGTCCTCGCCGAGCACCGGGCCCCCGACGCCGGGGTCGAGCTGGCCACCGACGGCAGCGGCGGCAGCGGCGGGTACCTGCTGCGGGTGCCCGAGGCGGCGGTGGACGTCCGGCGCTTCGAACGGCTCGTCCGGGACGCCCACGGCGCCCGGGAGGCCGGCGCGGCGGTGGCGGCCCTGCGGGAGGCGCTCGCGCTGTGGCGCGGACCCGCGCTCGCCGGCACCGAGCCCAGCCTGCCGTTGCAGTGCGCCGCCCAGGCGCTGGAGGAGCTGCGGCTGTCCGCGGTGGAGGAACTGGCCCGCGCCCACGGCCGGCTCGGCGACCACGGGGCGGCCGCGGGCGTGCTGGCCGCCGAGGCCGCGCTCCACCCGCTGCGGGAGTCGCTGGTCGCCGCGCTGGTGGTGGCGCTCGGACGGGCCGGGCGGCGCCCGGAGGCGCTGGAGTGGTTCCACCGCACCCGCCGGACCCTGGCCGAGCAGCTGGGCATCGACCCCGGGGCGGAGCTCGCCGAGGCCCACCAGCTGCTACTGCTCGGCGACGTGGCGCGGGGTTCCGCCGGGGGGCGGGGTTCCGCGCTGACGTCGGGGCACGCCGTGGGGCCCGCCCCCGTCCATGCGCTGACGTCCCGGCCCGGGCCCGCCCCCGCTTCCGCGGCGGCGGAGCCCGTCCCCGCGCCGTGGCCCTTCCCCCGGCGGCCCCGGGGGTTCTCCGGGCGCGAGGACGAGCTGGCCGCGCTCGACCGGGCCGCCCGCGCCCCCGGCGCCATCGCCGTCGTCACCGGCGGGGCCGGGGTCGGCAAGACCGCCCTCGCCGTGCACTGGGCGCACCGGCGCCAGGCCGACTTCCCCGACGGACGGCTGTTCGTCGACCTGTGCGGGCACAGCCCGCTGCCCGAACGGGCCACCGGCGCGGTGCTGCGCGAACTGCTGCTCGCCCTCGGCCTGCCCGCGGAGCGGATGCCCTCCTCCCCCGAGGCGCTGGCCGCCCGCTACCGGGAACTGACCGCCGGGCGCCGGATGCTGATCGTGCTGGACAACGCCCGCCGCTCCGAGCAGGTCCGCCCGCTGCTGCCCGACGGGGACGGCTGCGTCACCCTGGTGACCAGCCGCGACCGGCTCGGCGGACTGGTCGCCTCGGACGCCGCCCGGCCCGTACCGCTGGCCGAACTGTCCGCCCCGCAGTCCGTCAGCCTGCTCGCCACCACCCTCGGCCCCGACCTCGGCCCCGAGCTGGTCGGCGCCGAACCCGAGGCCGCCGCCCGGCTGGCCCGGCTGTGCGACGGGCTGCCGCTCGCCCTGCGCCTGGCCGCCGCCCGCCTCGCCACCTGCCCGCACCGGGGACTGGCCGCACTCGCCGACGAACTCGCCGACGAACAGGGCCGGTTGGGGCTGCTGGAGGTGGAGGACACCAGCGTCGCCGCCGCCCTGGCCCTGACCGTCCAGCACCTGTCCGCGCCCGCCCGCCGGCTCTTCCGCCGCCTGGGCACCCACACCGGCACCACCCTCGACAGCCGCACCGCCGCCGCCCTCGCCGGCTGCGAACTGCCCGAGACCGCAGGCGCGTTGGGGCAACTGGCCACCGCCCACCTGGTCGTCGAGATCGACCGGGACGCCTACACCCTGCACGACCTGGTGCGCCTCTACGCCCGCAGCCTGCGCACCCCGCCCGAGGAGGACGACTCCGACACCCTGCCCCGGCTCCTCGACCACCTGCTGAACACCCTGCTCGCGGCGAGCGCCGCCGCCGAACCCGGCAGCGAACCGTGCTGCGCACTGCCCGCCGGGGCCCGGCGGCCCGTCGAGGTCCGCCCCTTCCCCGACCGGGCGAGCGCCCTGGCCTGGTACGCCGCCGAACGCGACACCCTGCGCGGCGCCGCGCTGGCCGCCGTCGGCGCCGGACTGCACGACCGGGCCTGGCGGCTGGTCCTGCTGCAGTGGCCGCTGATCGTGTGGCAGGTCCGGGACGGCTGGGTGCCGCTGCTCGAACACGGCCTCGCCGCCGCCGAGGCCGACCTCGACCCCGGCGCCCAGTCCCGGGCCCGGGCCCTGCTCGGCTGGGTGCTGCTGGAGGAGGGGCGGCCCGAGGAGGCCCTGGTCCACCTCGAACGGGCCCCCGGCCTGGCCGCCCTGGCCGGCGACCGCAGCGCCCAGGCCGTCGCCCTGGTCAACCTCGCCGCCGCGCTCACCCGCTACGGCGCACCCGGGCCCGGGAACCTCCCCGCCCGGGTGCGGGACCTGCTGGGCCGCGCCCTCGCCCTGGCCGAACAGGCCGGCCGCGCCGACCTCGTCGCCCTCGCCCGCCAGCACCTCGCCGACACCTGCCTGGCCGGCGGCGACCCCGAGGCGGCCGCCGACCACGCCGCCCGCGGCCTCGCCCTCGCCGAACCGCCCTTCCCGGCCGCCCGCCGGGTCGTCCTGCAGACCCTGTACGGCCGCGCCCTGGCCGCCACCGGCCACCGCGAGGAGGCCGCCCGCCACCTCGACGCCGCCCTGCGCGCGGCCCGCACCCACCGGTACGACGAGGGCGAGGCCGCCGCGCGGGCCGCCCTGCGGGACCTGTCCGGCGGCGCGGGCGCGGGCGGCACGGGCGGCGCAGCGCGCACGGGGCCGGACCGGCGCTGCTGACGGCGGGGCCGGGCCGGCGTCAGCGGTAGACGCGGGCCGCCCGGGCGCGGTCGGCCAGGACATCGGCGATGAACAGGCCGAGATCGAAGTCCTCGGCGTCGACGAACGGGGTCGGGTCGTCCGCCGGGCCGGACCACTCCGGCGGCACCGGGTAGCGCAGTTCGGCGACCCGGCCGACGGTCAGGACGCACTGCGGGCCGACGATCCGGTGCCGGACCGCGGTGGCGGCGTCGAGGCGGGTGTCGTGCTCCCCCACCCGGATCCGCAGCCCGTCCGTGGCCCGGTAGAACACCACGCCGACGCGGGCCAGTTGTCCGTAGTGGCCGTGGACGCGCTGCCCGGGGTCGGCGGTGCGCCCGGGACCGAGCAGCCCGGTCGCCGGGTCGAAGTCGGCGACCCGGCCGAAGGTGTCGAAGTCGGCGATCAGCACGGCGGGTTGCCTCCCACGGGGTCCGGTACTCGACGGCGGCGGGGGGGGGGGGGGGGGGGGGGGGGGGGGGGGGGGGGGGGAGGGGGCACACCCCCCCTCCCCCCCCTCCTGCTCGGTGTCCTCCCCTCGTACC
>NZ_JBVHYH010000022.1:81068-102372 GCF_055569135.1 Kitasatospora sp. NPDC029367 | reverse complement strand
ACCCCTCCCCCACCCCCCCCCCCCCCCCCCCCCCCCCCCCCCCCCCCCCCCCCCCCCGCCACCCCCCCCCCCCCCCCCCCCCCCCCCCCCCCCCCCCCCCCCCGGCGCCCTTCCTACCAGCTGTTCCTACCAGCTGTTCCCACTAGCTGTTCCCACCGGCTGCCTCAGCAGTTGGGGTAGGCGTCCTTGGAACTCCACCAGTCCAGCGAGCCCCAGGTCTGCGGGCCGACAGCGCCGTCGACCTGGAGGTTCGGCATACAGCCCTGGAAGATGCGAACGCGGCGCAGGGTGTCGTCGCCGAAGACCCCGTCGACGGTGGTCTTGCCGAAGACGTCGGGGTTGAGCGAGTAGTTGAGCTCGCACTGGAGCTCCTTGACGGCGTCGCCGGTGGCGCCGTACTTGAGCAGCGGCTCGGCGGTGCTCCAGTCGCCGCAGCGCGTGCCCGCGGCGTTGGCGGTGCCGGCGGTGGCGACCGTGCCCGCGAGCAGTAGGCCGGTGGCGGCCAGCCCGATGATGATCTTGCGCATGGATAACCCTCCCGTTGGCGTGCGCCCGTTCTGGCGGCGCAGCGTGTGCCCCGACCCTAGCCAGGGAGGATGCCCCAACGGGGTATCCAATTGACCGCCGCATCCGTGGGCCACTTGGGCCGGACGGGAGGTCAGGACGGGAGCTCTGCACGGCAGTCGGGGTGGGGGGTCAGGGCCGGTAGTCGGCCAGGGTGTGGCGCGGGTGCCAGCCCTGGGCGCGGGCGCGGGTGAGGTCGAGGACGACGCCGCGGGTGAGCAGGTCGACGGTGTACGGGGTGAGGCCGGGCAGCAGGGTGGTGCGGGCGGCGAGGCGGGCCAGCGGCGCGGGGAGGTGGGCGATGCGGGCGGGCAGGTGGTGGGCGGTCAGGACGTGGCGCAGGGCGGCGTCGCGGCGGTAGGGGGCGGGGTCGGCGATGTTGTAGGCACCGGGGGGCCAGGGCGGGGTGCCGGTGAGGCCGAGGGCGGCCAGGCAGGCGTCGGTGAGGTTGACGACGGCGGTGAGGCTGAGGGTGGTGTCGGGGCCGGGCAGGGGCAGCAGGCCGCGGCGGGCGCGGGCGAGCAGCGGCGGCAGCAGGTGGGGGTCGCCGGAGCCGTAGACGGCGCGGGGGCGCAGGACGACGGCGCCGGCGGCGAGGGCGTGGTGTTCGGCGGCGGCCTTGGTGCGGCCGTAGGCGTTGAGGTGGCCGGCGGCGGTGGGGTGGTCCTCGGTGAGGGCGGTGGCGGTGGTGCGCGGGTCGTAGACGCTGGCGCTGCTGACGTGGACGAGGGGGCGGCCGGCGGCGGCGCGCAGGACGCGGCGGGTGCCGGTGACGTTGACGGCGTGCTGGTGGGCTTCGTCCCGGTGGCCGGGCGGGAGGTCGGCGACGGCGGCGGCGCAGTGGACGACGAGGTCGGCGTCGCCGAGGTCGGGGTCGGCCGCGGTGGCGTCCCAGGGCAGGTGGCGGCCCACGGGGCCGGGGCGGCGGCCGTGGCAGGTGACGTCCAGGCCCAGGTGGGCGGCGGCGCGGGCGAGGTGGGCGCCGCAGAAGCCGGTGGCGCCGGTGATGGCGATGCGCATGGTCAGCGGGTTCCTCGGCGCAGGGTGAGTTCGGCGTAGCCGGGCAGGGCGGCGTGGCGGTCGGCGCGGGAGCGTACGACGCGGGGCTGGTGGGGGGCCAACGCGAGGAGGGTGTCGGCGAGTTGGGCGCGGGCGAGGTGGGCGCCGGGGCAGGCGTGGGGGCCGGTGCCGAAGACGGCCTGGGTGGCGGCGGGGTCGGCGGGCGGGGTGCGGTGGTGGGCGCGGGCGGCGTGGCGGGCGACGAGGATCAGCCGGTCGCCGGTGCGCACGGGGTGGCCGGCCAGGGTGGCGTCGGCGGCGGCGGCCCTGGGCAGCAGCGGGGAGGGGGCGGTCAGGCGCAGGAGTTCGGCGGCGAGGGCGGGTGCGGTGGTGGCGTCGACGGTGGGCCACAGGCGGGCGTCGGCGCACCAGGCGACGGCCCGGGGCAGGGCGGCGACGGTGGTGTTGACGGCGGTGACGGCGAGCACGGCGTGGCGCGGGTCGGGCAGCAGGGCGGTGAGGCGGGCGGCGGCCTCGGCGGCTGTCGGGCCGCTGCGGCGCGGGCGCGGGCCGGGCAGGTGGTCGCGGGCGGCGGCGGCCGCCGTTTCGCGGGCGGCGTGGGCGAGTTGGCGGGGCGGGGTGTCGGTGCCGATCAGGGCGGCGGCGGTGGTGGCGGCCAACTCGGCGGCGAGGTCGACGAGTTCGAGGTCCCCGGTGGCCAGCACGGGGATCCGTTCGGCGAGCAGGGCCTGCCAGAACGGGCGCAGCCGGGGCAGGGCGGTGGCGCCGAGGTCGGGGGCGAGGGTGCGGCGGGCGGTGCGGTGGTCGGCGCCGTCCTGGTCGAACAGGGTTGCGGTGCCTGCCAGTTGGCTGGTGGCGGCGCCGGTGGTGCCGGGGGCGGTGCGGTGCAGGGGGATGCGGGTGAGGGCTTCGCGGTAGGCGTCGGGGTGGTGGACGAGCAGGGTGCGGCCCAGGCGCAGGACGGGGCGGTGGCGGGTGGCGCAGAGCAGGGCGAACAGGAGGGGGTGGCTGCGCAGGTAGACGGTGCGGTCGCGGCGGCGGGCCCGGCGGGCGGCGGCGGGCGGGGCGAGGGGGCCGGTCATCGGGTCAACTCCCGTGCGCAGTGGGCGGATGCGGCGGCGCGGTCGGGTTTGCGGGAGCGGCCGGCGAGCGGGACGGTGCCGAACAGGAGGGCGTCGGGGCGGGCGGCGCCCATGCGGGCCAGTGGGGTGGCCAGGCGGGCGCGCAGCTGGTGCGGGTCGGTGCCGGGGGCGGGCTGGACGAGGGCGACGAGGCGTTCGTCGCCCTCGGCGTCGGGGACGCCGACGAGCAGGGCGAGTTCGACGCCGGGGACGTGCAGGGCGGGTTCGTACAGGCCGGGGTAGATGTTGCGGGCGCGGCGCAGGACCATGTCCTTGAGGCGGCCGGCCAGGACGATGCGGCCGTCGGGGGTGAGGGTGGCGCGGTCGCCGGTGCGGATCCAGGGGTCGGGGTCGTGGCCGAGGTAGCGGTGGCGGGCGCCGGGGCCGGTGAGGTGGAGTTCGCCGTCGTCGGCCAGGCGGGTGCGGATGCCGGGCAGGGGGTGGCCGACGAGGTCGCCGTCGTCGGTGTGGGCGCTCTTGTCGCTCTCCTCGACGGCGGCGGCGGGGAAGAGTTCGGTGAGGGCGTAGACGCTGAACGCCCGGTCGGCGCCGGCGTGTTTGGCGCGGCGCAGCAGGGCGGCGTCGGCGGGGGCGGAGCCGGTCCACAGGGTGCCGGTGAGGCGGGCGCCGGCGGCCAGGGCGGTGCGCAGTCGGGGTGGGGTGAGGTAGGTGTGGGCGGGGGTGAGGCGGGTGAGTTGGCGGGCGAGGGCGGTGGGGGTGTGGGCGGGCAGGGCGACGGTGGCGCCGGCGGTGAGGGCGGGGGCGAGGACGAAGAAGGTGCCGCCGAGGACGGTGGTGCCGGGTCGGGGGCGGACGAGGTCGGTGACGGTGTGCAGGGCGGCGGTGAGGCCGGCGTGGGTGTGGACGACGGCGCGGGGGCGGGCGGTGGTGCCGGAGGTGAAGACGATGACGGCGTCGGCGTCGGGGTCGTGGTGGTGGGGCGGTACGGGGGTGGTGGCGGGGCGCAGTCGGGGTGCGCAGCCGGGCAGGCGGGGGCCGAGGGTGGCGACCGGGCCGAGGGTGGTGAGGCGGGGCAGGCGCAGGTCGGCGCGGCGGGCCAGGGGTGCGGCCCAGCCGGCGGCGGCCTGGGCGGTGGCGTCGGCGAGGATGAGGCCGGGCTGGGCGAGGGCGAGGTGGGCGGTGAGGACGTCGGGGCCGGTGGTGGGGTCGAGGACGGCGACGCGCAGGCCGAGGCGGTGGGCGGCGAGCAGGGCGGCGAGGGCGCGGGGGCCGGGGCGCAGGGCGAGGCCGAGGGTGGTGCCGGGGGTGAGGCGGCGGGCGTGCAGGGCGGCGGCGTAGGCGTCGGCGAGGTCGGCGAGGTCGCCGCGGCGGATGCGGGTGCGGGTGGCGCCGGTGCGGCTGTGGTGCAGGACGGCGGGGCGGTCGGGGTGGTGGGTGCGCAGGGCGTGGGTGAGTCGGTCGAGCACGGCGTCGCTCTCCGGGGTGTCAGCGGATGTCGGTGGGGCGGGGGTGTCAGCGGATGTCGGTGGGGCGGGGGCCGGCGCCGCGTTCGAGGTACCAGCGGGCGGTGCCGAGGACGCCGTAGGCGCGGATGCGGCGGGTGGAGTTCTGCACGACCATGGCGCGGCTGCGGGTGACGGCGGTGGTGTGGCGGCGGACCCGGTTGAGGAAGGCGCGGTCGGTGGGTGAGGGGCGCCGGGGCATGCCGCCGACGGCCTGGTAGAGCTCGGCGGTGATGGCCATATTGTTGCCGGCGTGCATCCGGTAGGGGGTGAGGTAGCCGTGGCGGCGGTGGTGGGCGGGGCGGATGCGGCCGAAGAGGGCGCCGAGGGCGACCAGGAGGCGGAAGAGGGCGCGTCCGGCGGGTCCGTGTTCGTCGCGGCGGGCGGTGACGCGGCCGCAGACGAGTCCGCGGCCGGTGTGCAGGGCGGTGCGGGCGGCGGCGGTCCAGCCGGGTTCGGGCAGGCAGTCGGCGTCGGTGCGGGCGAGCAGGGTGGCGCCGTGGGCGATGGCGTGGCGGAAGGCGGTGTCGACGGCGCAGCCGACGCCCTTCTCGGGTTCGACCAGGACGTGGACGGGGAAGGGGGCGTGGTCGGCGAAGGCGCGGACGGTGGCGACGGTGGCGTCGGTGGAGCCGTTGTCGGCGACGAGGAGGGTGAAGTCGCGGTCGTACTGGGCGGCGAGGGCGCGCAGGGTGGCGCCGATCCGGGCTTCCTCCTGGTAGGCGGGGATGATCACCCAGAGCGTGTTCACGGGGCCTGCCAGACGATGGTCGTCAGGCTGACGCCGCCGCCCAGGCCGATCATGAGGACCCGCTCGCCCGGCGCCAGTTCGCCGGATATGCGGTCGAGTTGGACGCCGATGGTGGCGCTGGCGATGTTGCCGAGTTCGGGCACGGTGAGGACGAGTTTGTCGGCGGGGGCGCCGGTGAGTTCGACGAAGCGTTCCATGTAGGGGACGGTGACCTGGTGGACCAGCACCCGGGCGTAGTCGTCCCAGGTGAGGCCGGTGCGTTCGGCGAGGGCGGTCAGGGCGGCGGGGCCGATCTGTTCGAAGATGCCGCGCAACTCCTTGCCGCCGCCGCGGAAGTAGCTGTACTCGTCGCCGCGCGGGTGGCGTGAGCCGCCGCCGGGAATGCCGCCGGCGGGCCAGTGTTCGGAGGCGGTGACGGCGGCGACGTCGAGGATGCCGCCGCGGGCGACGGGTTCGACGACGACGGCGGCGCCGGCGTCGCCGAAGGTGTAGCCGGCGAAGCCCTCGCGCAGGGCGGCGGTGTCGGCGGGGTCGCGGCGCATGGCGCGGCTGGGGGTCTCGCCGGTGACGACCAGGGCGCGGTGGGCGCGGCCGGCCAGGATCATCGCGCGGGCCAGGTCGATGCCGTTGAGGAAGCTGTTGCAGGCGTTGCTGACGTCCAGGGCGTGGGCGCGGGTGCCGAGTTCGGCCTGGACGATGTGGGCGGTGGCGGGTTCGCAGACGTCCCGGGTGGCGGAGGCGAAGAGCAGCAGGTCGACGTCGGCGGGCTGCAGGCCGCGGGCGGCCAGGGCGCGGCGGGCGGCGCCGGTGGCGAGGGTGGAGGCGTACTCGTCGTCGGCGGCGAGGTGGCGGGTGCGGATGCCGGTGGCCTTCTCCAGCATCCGTTCGGGCAGGGCGAGTTGTGCGGTGGCGGTGATCTCGTCCTGGAGCTGCTGGGAGGTGATCCGGCGGGCGGGCAGGTGGGAGCCGACGGCGGTGATGCCGATCCTCGGGGTCGCTGCTGGGTGCATGGCTCCCATGCTGGTGCGCGGGGCGCCGGGGGGGGGGGGGGGGGGGGGGGGGGGGGGGGGGGGGGGGGGGGAGGGGTGGGGGGGGCGGGTGGGAGCTGACGGTGTTGGTGCTGATCTTGGGGTTCGTTGTTGGTTCCCGGCCCCCCGTGCTGGTCCGCGGGCCCCCGGGCCCACCGGAGTACGGGTACTCAGGTGGGCCCGGGCGGATACCCGTTCGGGGAGTGCGGGCTACCCGGACGGGAGCGGGGGGACGGCCTCAGGGGGTGAGGGCCCACTTCTGGTTGGCGAGGCCGTTGCAGTCCCAGATGCCCAGCTGGGCGCGGTTGGAGGTGTCGAAGCCGAGTTCGTCCAGGCACTTGCCGGTGAGCACGTTCTTCAACGAGCCGTCGGGCTGCGGGAGCCACTGCTCGCCCGCGGTGCCCACGCAGTCGTAGATCTCGACCTTGGTGCCGTTGGGGCTGTCGGCGCTGCCCCAGACCACGTTCAGACACATGCCCAGGCCGCGCACGGTGTTGTCGACGCCCAGGGTCCACCACTGGGCGCCGGTGCCGTTGCAGTCGTAGATCTGCACGGGGGTGGCGACGGTGGTCCGGCCGCCGGCGATGTCCATGCACTTGCCGCCGTAGCCGACCAGGCGGCCCTGCTTGCCCTGCATGCCGAGGACGACCGGGCGGACGGTGTCGGTGGCCCAGTTGCCGGGGTTGCAGTAGGCGAAGGAGGTGCCGTTGCCGGTGACGATGGTGCCGTTGACCCAGTAGGTGACCGGCTGGTTGCCGACGAGGTAGAAGCAGACGGCCTGGGCCTGCCAGATGGTGCCGTTGGGCACGTTGGTGCAGCTCGCGGAGGCGACCGGGCCGCCGTGGCCGGTGCTGCACTGGCCCGGGGAGGCGGCGTGGGCGGCGGTGACGGGCAGGACGGCGACGCCCACCAGGGCGATCAGGCTGGTGAACAGGGCGGCGAGGGTTCGTCGCAGGCGCATTTGTGCGGGTCCCTTCTGGTCGACGGGGCCCAACCGGTGGTGTGGATCGTGTGGTTGGTGCCGCCCAGCGTGGGTGATGAGCCGATGGCGCGTCAACTGTTGTGAATGGCTTGTCCGGAAACCATTCATGTCAGTTCGCATCGGCGGCGCGGGCGGCGGCTGCCGGGGCGGCGGAGCGACGGCGGGGCGAGGGCGGGGGCGGCGGCGGAGCGAGGGCGGACGGCCGCTTGTCGGGGCCACCGGGCAGACTGGGGGTGGATCACCCGAACCAACCGAGGACGGACCCATGGCCGACCGGCCCCTGACCCTGATGGCAGTGCACGCCCACCCCGACGACGAGGCCACCGGCACCGGCGGCGTCCTCGCCCGCTACGCCGCCGAGGGCATCCGCACCGTCCTGGTCACCTGCACCGACGGCGCCTGCGGCGACGGCCCCGGCGGCGTCAAGCCCGGCGAGGACGGGCACGACCCGGCGGCGGTCGCGGCCCTGCGCCGCACCGAACTGGAGGCCAGCTGCCGGGTCCTGGGCGTCGACCACCTCGAACTGCTCGAGTACGGCGACTCCGGGATGATGGGCTGGGCCGCCAACGACGCGCCCGGCTCGTTCTGGGGCACCCCGGTCGCCGAGGGCGCCGCCCGGCTGGCCGAACTGCTGCACCGCTACCGGCCGGACGTCGTCGTCACCTACGACGAGAACGGCTTCTACGGCCACCCCGACCACATCCAGGCCCACCGCATCACCATGGCCGCCCTGGAACTGGCCCCCGGCGTGGCGTCCAAGGTGTACTGGACCACCGCGCCGCACTCGGCGATGAAGCGCTTCTTCGCGGCGATGCAGGAGTTCGGCACCGACTGGGACGAGCAGGCGGGCGGGGACGGGGAGGCCGGAAAGGCCGGGGAGGCCGGGGAGGCCGGGGAGGCTGCGGAGGGCTCCGAGCCGGCCGGGCGGGGCCTCGAACCCGAGCTGCCCCCGATCGGGCTGCCCGACGAGGAGGTCACCACCTGGGTGGACACCCACGCCTTTGGCGCCCAGAAGTACGACGCGCTGGCCGCGCACGCCAGCCAGGGCGAGAACATCTTCTTCCTGCGGATGGGCAAGGAGCGCTTCACCGAGCTGATGGGCACCGAGACCTTCGTCCGGGTCCGCGACACCACCGGCGCCGCCCTGCCGGAGCAGGACCTCTTCGCCGGCCTGCGCTGACCCGGCGCCCGCCCCGCACCCGACCCCGCGCGCGAGTGCGCAGGTCAGGCGCGGGGCCGGTGGCGCGCGGGGGCCCTGGTGACCATGAGAATGGTGCGGACAGTCCCCCGTAGGTTGACAGAAGGAACCCCCACATGGATCTCGGCGTGCGCTGGAAGCTGCACGGTGACGGGCGCACGCCCGCACCGGGAGCGGTCGTCCGCCCCGACGAACGGCTCTCCTGGCCCCGCACGGCAGGGCTCGGCGCCCAGCACGTGGTCGCCATGTTCGGGGCGAGCTTCGTCGCCCCGGTGCTGATGGGGCTCGACCCCAACCTGGCGATCATGATGTCCGGCGTCTCGACCGTGATCTTCCTGCTGGCCACCCGCGGCCGGGTGCCCAGCTACCTCGGCTGCTCGCTGTCCTTCGTCGGGGTCGCCGCGGTGATCCGGGCGCAGGGCGGCACCAGTGCGACGGTGACCGGCGCGGTGCTCGTGGTGGGCGTGGTGCTGTTCCTGGTGGGCCTTGCGGTGCAGTACTTCGGGGCGCGGATCATCCACGCGACGATGCCGCCGATCGTCACCGGCGCCGTCGTCATGCTGATCGGCTTCAACCTCGCCCCGGTCACCGCCTCCACCTACTGGCCGCAGGACCAGTGGACGGCGCTGCTGGTGATGCTCTTCACCGGCCTGGCGGTGGTGTGCCTGCGGGGCTTCTGGTCGCGGGTGGCGATCTTCCTGGGGCTGGTCTTCGGGTACGGGATCTCCTGGGTCTTCGACCGGGTCTTCGGGAAGATCCACTCGGTGGGCCCGGGCGGGCAGCCGACCGACCACTGGCGTCTGGACCTCTCCGGCGTCGGCAAGGCGGACTGGATCGGGCTGCCCACCTTCCACGGCCCCTCCTTCCAGTGGTCGGCCGTGCTGGTCGCGCTGCCCGTGGTGATCGCGCTGGTCGCCGAGAACGCCGGACACGTCAAGGCCGTCGGCGAGATGACGGGCGAGAACCTGGACGGCAGGCTGGGCACCGCGATCTCCGCGGACGGCGTCGGCTCCGTACTCTCCACCGCGCTCGGCGGCCCGCCCAACACCACCTACTCCGAGAACATCGGCGTCATGGCCGCCACCCGGGTCTACTCCACCGCCGCCTACTGGGCCGCGGCCGGCTTCGCCCTGCTGTTCGGCGTCTGCCCCAAGTTCGGCGCGGTCGTGGCCGCGATCCCCGGCGGGGTGCTCGGCGGCATCACCGTCATCCTGTACGGCATGATCGGGCTGCTCGGCGCCCAGATCTGGACCAAGTCCGGGGTCGACCTGCGCAACCCGCTGAACCTGGTGCCGGCCGCGGCGGGCATCATCATCGGCATCGGCAACGTGACGTTGAAGTTCACCGACACGTTCAGCCTCAGCGGCATCGCCCTGGGCACCCTGGTCGTCATCACCGGCTACCACGCACTGCGCGCGCTCGCCCCCGCGCACCTCAAGACCCAGGAACCGCTGCTGGACGAGGGCACCTCCTCGTACGACGCACCGTCGTCCGGGGACTCCGGAAGCACCGGGAGCACGGGAAGCACCGGAAGCTCCGGAGGCTCCGGACGCTCCGGGAGCGAGGGGCAGCGGCGCGAGCCGTAGGCAGAACTGGCCCGGACATGACCTGACGGTACTTCCGCCGGTCGTTCCGCCTGGCCGGCAGGGCCGTCGGGTGGTCGAATCGCACCCAGCGATCCGACCACCCGACTCCACCCACCGGGAGTGGCATGTCCGTTCTGCCCCACCGCCGCCGGCTCACCGTCGGGGCCCTGGCCCTCGCCGTGTTCGCGATCTCCTGCGGCTCGGCCACCGCCGGCACCACCGCCGCCGCGGGCAAGGTCCTGTGGACCCCGAGCACCAAGGCCGGCCCCTCCTCCTTCCCCGGCGTGCAGTGCGCCGCCCCGAGCACCTTCGGCGTCGTCAAGGACCCCGCCAAGGGCGAGGTGTGGCGGGCCTTCCAGGCCGCGGACCAGGAGCGCTGCGAGACGGTCGGCCCGGACCTCAAGCAGGGCGACTCCTTCTACCTGGGCTGGTCGTCCAAGGTGGACATCAAGGACGACCAGAGCCGGTACGTGTTCCAGCTCAAGTGCTCGCCCAGCGAGGGCACGGCCAACCACCCGATCGAGATCGACATCACCAACAGCCGGGTGCGGCTCCAGGAGTGGGACACCGAGCACGTGGCGCACCCGCTGTGGACGGCGCCGGTGAAGAACGGCGAGTGGCACGCGTACGCGCTCAGGATCCACCTGGGCCGTACCGACGGGACGATCGACTTCTGGTTCGACGGCAGGAAGCAGACCTTCACGACCGGTTCGGGGACCTTCAAGGGCACCACCTGGGACGGCGACCGCAACTACCTCAAGTGGGGCTCGTACCACCAGAACCCGGGCGCCGCGACGAACACCTTCACCAGCCCGGTGATGGCCACCACCCTGGACCTGGCCACGGCCGGCTCGTAGCAGCACCCACGGGCCCGGACCGCGACGGCCGCGGTCCGGGCCCGTGCCGTCAGCGGATCCGGGCGACGCGGGCCGCCGCCACGGCCACCAGCAGCCCCAGGCCGACGCAGGCCGCGCAGACCAGGAACATCGTCCGGTACCCGGTGGCCTCGGCGACCAGCCCCAGCGAGCCGCTGCCGGCGGCGAGGCCCACGGTGAAGCAGGCCCCGAAGGTCGACAGCGCCGTGGCGCGCTGGCGTTCGCCGACCGAGCGCACCACGAACAGCCCCAGCACCGGGTAGATCTGCCACATGCCGACCCCGGTGAGCACACCGCCGATCACCCCCGCGCCGAGGCCGTCCGACAGCCCGATGAGCGCGACCCCCAGGGCCTCGACCAGGAACAGGGCGGCGAGCGCCACCGGCCGGGTGGCCTCCCAGCGGATCCAGGTGCTCGCCACCCGCAGCAGCACCACGGTCAGGGAGTACGCGGTGACCACGGCCGCTCCCCCGGCGACCCCGAGGGCGTCGAACTTGGCGACCGCGAAGCCGGAGACGGCCGCGAAGCCGAAGGCGGTGAAGACCAGCGCGATGCTGGGCAGCACGGTGCCCAGCAGGGCCCGGCCCCGCTCGATGCCGGCCCGCTCCGCCGACTTCGCGGGCACGCGCACCTCGGGCACGGACAGGGCGATGGGGATGACGGGCAGGGCGAGCAGCCCGGCGATCACGAACGTGGCCGTGGTGCCCACCAGGTGCTCGACCAGGGTGCCCAGCGGGGCGCCCACGCCGATGGCCACGTAGATGACGGTGCCGCTCAGCCCCAGTGCCCAGCTCTGCCGGTCCTTGGCGACCAGTTGGACCGGCCAGACCCCGGTCGCGGCCAGCATCACGCCCATGCCGATGCCCACCAGCATGCGCAGGCCGACGAGTTGGGTGATCGACCCGGCGAGCGGGTAGCAGACGGTGGCGAGCGTGGTCAGGAGCGCTCCGCCGATGGTCAGGGCCCGGGCGCCGAGGCGGTTCATCAGCGCGCCCGACACCGGGCGGGCCAGCAGCGCGGTCAGCGCGTAACCGCCGACGACGGCGCCGACCTCGGCGGGGCCGCCGTGCAACGGGCCCGTGACGAGGCCGGGCAGGATCGGGATGGTCAGGGCGAACGGCAGGTAGCCGATGCCGCTGCCCAGCGAGATCAGCAGGGCGTGCCGTACGGATCGCTTGTCGGTGGTCTCGGCAGCGGTCTGCTCCAGCTGCTCGGTCTGCACACGCACAGGTTCTCTCCCCCAAGTCACGGCCCCCCGCACCGCTGCGGTGACGGCCCGGACCGCAGCGGATGCGGTCCGGGCCTACTGTTATCAGACGCCCGCCTTCGACCGATCGGATGGTTCTCACCCCCCGCGCCGTCAGCACACCGTCCGGGATCCCGGCGCCGGGAGTCCGGATACCTACCATGTGCGCCTTGAGCGCCCCGCGAATCGGGGCTTCCGACTCGAGGAACGGCTGGTCAGATGAGAGCAAGGATCCGCGGCCGGCTTCGGCCCTGGGCCGTCGTCGGCGTCGCACTCGCGGTCGTGGCCGGTACGGCCGCCGCCGCGCCCGGGGAGAACCCGCAGGACGACCTCGGTCCCGACATCACGGCGATCATGAACAAGCCCGCCTACCAGCACGCCCAGTGGGGGCTGCTGGAGGTCGACCCCGAGGACGGGCGGGTCCTCCACTCCCGCTACCCCGACCAGTTCTTCATGCCGGGTTCGACCGTCAAGCTGATCACCGTCTCCGGCGCCTGGCACGCCCTGGGCCCCGACCACCGCTTCACCACGCCGGTGCACGCCGTCGGCCGCCTCGACGGCTCGACCCTCACCGGGAACCTGGCGCTCGTCGCCCAGGGCGACCTCACCATGGGCGGCCGCACCAAGCCGGACGGGTCGGTCGACTTCACCCCCATCGACCACACCTACGCCGACGACGTCCCGGGCGCCACCCTCACCCCGGAGGACCCGCTCGCCGGCCTGGACCAGATCGCCCGTCAGGTCCGCGACTCGGGCATCACCACCGTCGACGGCGACGTCGTCATCGACCCGCGGCTGTTCACGCCCCCGGCGCTCAACCCCCAGCCGACCCCCCTCATCATCAACGACAACGTCATCGACCTGCTGACCACGCCCTCCTCCCCCGGGCAGCCCGCCCAGCTGAGCTGGCGCCCGCAGGTCGCGCCCTACCAGGTCACCTCGAACGTCCGCACCGTCGACCCGGGCGGCACCACCGACATCCAGGTCAGCGCCTCCCCCGACGGCACGAGCATCACCCTCTCCGGCACCATCGCCGCCGACGCCCCGCCCACCTTGAAGATCTCCCAGGTCCAGGACCCCAACGCGTTCGGGCGCACCGCCCTGATCGAGGCCCTGGGCCGCGCCGGGGTCACCGTCACCGCCCCGCCCACCGGGCCCAACCCGCAGGCCGCGCTGCCCGCCTCGTACAGCGGCGACCCCCAGGTGGCCGCCTTCGTCTCCCCGCCCTACCGCGAGTACGCCAAGCTGATCCTGAACGTCAGCCACAACCTCGGCGCCAACCTGGCCCTGTGCAACATGGCCGTCGGCCGCGGCAGCAGCAACTGCTTCGACGGCTTCCCCGTCGTCCACGACTTCCTCACCACGACGGCGAAGGTCGACCCGACCCAGTTCCAGCTGGCCGACGGCCGCGGCGACGTCCCCGTCGACCGCGTCACGCCCACCGGCCTCAACCAGCTGCTGGCGTACTGGCTGCACACCCCCGACGCGGACGCCTTCCGCACCTCGCTGCCGATCCTCGGCGTGTCCGGCACCGGCGCGCTCTACTGCAACACCGACGCCTGCCCGGCCAAGGGCAAGGTCTTCGCCAAGCCCGGCACCATCATCGGCTTCGACTGGCTCAACCAGCAGTTCGCCATCAACGCCCAGACCTACGCGGGCTACCTCCAGGCGGACGACGGCCACCTCTACACCTTCTTCGTCGGCGTCAACGGCGCGGCCGTCCCGAACATCCAGGGCTTCTTCGACGTCAACGACGACGTCGACCAGATCGCCGTCATCCTCCAGCAGGAGGCCTGCAGGCAGGCCCGCAACCACCCGGCCCGCCCGACCGCCTCCTAAACCCCCTCCCCGCCCGGCCGGCACACCGGCCGGGCGCCACCAGCCGCCAACCGACATCCTGGGACGCCCTGGACCACAGCGCCGGTCACCCGTCGCTCATCCGGGGCGTCCCGGTCCCGGTGGGCCGATGGCCAGTGGCCCGCCCCGGGCACTGCTGCCCGAGCAACAAGCCTCGGTGACCAAGCCTCACCAGTGCCGGAGCAGGGCTCGTACCAACGACGGTGATGTCCGCGGTGCGGCCCTGGCGCCGGCAGGCCGGTAACACAGTGTTCGAAAGTACGTGCGCTAAGGTATCGGGTGGTCTGTGACTGGGGGTGACGGTGCGTAATGCAGGCTTGGTGCATCAGGTGAGGATGCTGCGGGCGGGGGCCGGGGATCCGTCGGTGATGGTGGCGCAGTTCCGGCTCAGTGCCGTGCTGGTGCCGTTGTGGGGCGATGAGGCGGTGTGGACGGCGGACGAGGGGGGTCTGCGGTGGGTCTTCGCGTTCTCGTCCGAGGAAGAGCTGGCGGCGTTCGTACAGTCCAAGGGGCTTCCGCTGGACGGGTTCCCGTACATGACGGTGTTCGGTGGCCGGTTGTTGGACGTGGCGGTGCCGGGGCTCGGTGTCCCCGGGGGGATCGCGCTGGATGTGGCGGGGAAGGAGCCGATGCTCTTTCCTCCGGTGCGGGGGATCGTGCCGGACGCGGTGGCCCTGGACGGGCCGGGGATGACGGGGGGTGTGGGCGTTGGGTGAGGGTTATCAGGCGGATCCTGAGGCGTTGAAGCTGGTGGCGGACGGCCTGACCGGGGTGATCGCCGAGCTGAAGTCGATCGGTATAGCCGGGATCGCGGAAGGCGGTAACGGCTTCACCGAGCTGGAGCTGGGCGGGATGGAGGCCGGCGACTCCGAGCTGTCGACAACGTTCGCGGAGTTCTGCGAGCGCTGGAGCTGGGCGGTCAGGTCGCTGGTGGTAAAGGGTTCCAACATGGCGAACCGGGTAGGCCTGGCGGCCGGCACCTACTACGAGCAGGAGCAGTACGCGAACGGGCTGGCGAAGGACGTCGTGTCCGGTGTGATGGGCAACCCGCACCTGACCGAGGAGCAGGTCGAGCACCGGTCGTGGTCGCAGACATGGGGCGACAACCCGATCAACGACATCATGCACCCGGACTACTCCGGCAAGTCGTTCGACAAGGCCGAGGACGACATCAAGCAGCAGTGGAAGAAGGCGGCCCAGGACGCCCTCCAGAAGCCCGGCTACGTCAACATGACGGTGAACGCGATCGCCG
The DNA here is from genome assembly GCF_055569135.1 of Kitasatospora sp. NPDC029367. Taxonomy (NCBI): domain Bacteria; kingdom Bacillati; phylum Actinomycetota; class Actinomycetes; order Kitasatosporales; family Streptomycetaceae; genus Kitasatospora; species Kitasatospora sp. NPDC029367. Next base: position 87,429 of record NZ_JBVHYH010000022.1, on the reverse strand, counting down.
GCCCCGTCCCGCCGGCCCAGGAGAAGTAACGCCGTGGGATTCCTCGGAGACGCCCTGGACTTCGTCGACGACGCCGTCGACAGCGGGACGAAGATGGTCGCCAAGGGCCTGCAGAAGGGCGGGCACCTGGCCGGGGAGGCACTCGACGCGGCCGGCCTGCACGGCGCCGGACAGACCGTCAGCGGCTGGGGCGACGACGTCGCCGACGACGCCGGCCTCAAGGTCAAGGAACGCAACCTCGACCAGAGCGACGACCCGGCCGAACTGCTGCACGGCGACGCCAAGAAACTGAACGAAGTCGCCGGACACCTGCAGAAGTTCCACGACGCGTTCGACAAGGCCGGTCAGGGCCTGACCCGCCTGGACACCGACCACTGGACCGGAGAGGCCGCCGACAACTTCCGCCGGGACTTCGACCCCCAGCCCAAACAGTGGCTGGCTGCGGCCGATTCCTTCGCGAAAGCCGGCACCGCCCTGACCGCCTACGCCCACACCGTCAGTTGGGCGCAGGAACAGGCCAAGGACGCCGTCCGGATCTGGAAGGAGGCGCAGAAGAAAACCGACGCCGCCGCCAAGTCCTTCATGAACGACGCGATGACCTACGACCTGCGGCTCAAGGCATACAACGCGACGCCGGCGAACCAGCGCCAGGGCGACCCGCCGGCCGACCCCGGCAAGTTCTCACCCCCTGCGGACGCGGTCGCACAGTTCAAGGAGGCCGAGGACAAGCTCAACGCCGCCCGCACCCAGCGCGACTCCGCCGCCCGCACCGCACTGACGGCGATCAAGGCGCTCGTGGAGTCCGCCCCAGCGATGCCGAGCCGCACGGAGATCCTCAAGGCCGAGGTGATGGACACCGCGACGTCCGTCCCACAACTCGTCACCCACTTCGGCGGCGGTGTCGTGAAGAGCGTCGTCGACCTGAACAAGCTCCTGCGCAGCGTGAACCCGATCGACCCGTACAACGCCACCCACCCCGCCGAGTACGCCACAGGACTGTCCGGCCTCCTGGCCGGTCTGTCCGGGTCCGCCAACAACCCCGTGGAGGCCGTCAAGGGCCTCGTCGGCAGCGGTTGGGGATCCGACCCCGCCGAAGCCGGCGGCAAACTCTTCGGCAACCTGCTGCTCGCCCCCGAAACCGGCGGCGGCGGTGTGGCCGCCACCGCAGCCGAACGCGAAGCCACCGCCGTAGCCGAAAACGCGGCCAAGAACACCGCCAAGGAAGCGGCGGAGAACACGGCGAAGGAAGCCGCCGAGAACGCCTCGAAGGAGACAACGCACAAGCCGGTCACCCCGTCGACCGAGTCGGCCGCCCTTCCTGACGTTTCGACGACCAAGAACACGGTGCAGGATGCAGCCGGAGCCCCAACCGGTGGTGCCACGAATATTCCGTCTCAGAAAGTCCCCCACCCGGTTCAGCCTCCACCAGATCCTCTGCCGGCTTCTCCCCAGCACCCAGAATTCGTCACCGGCCCGGTCAAACCCGCAGGGACGCACCCGTCCGGCAGCTCACCCCTGGAATCGGGTGCCGCTCACGCGAGCGACGCGCCCTGGGCGGAGACTCCGAAACACAGCGATGCCGAGGGCCACGCCAGCGGCGCCGCAGATCAGAACGCCCCTCACGACGGCCAGAGTGCTGACGGTGCTCCTGCAGCGGCGGAATCCGCTGGCGATGCCTCCACCGTCAAGAGTGCCCAGGACACAGCCGCCCCCGGCGGTGTGCACATGTCCCCGGACGACTTCAACCGGCTGACGCCGGAGGACCAGATGAAGGTCGCGTGGGAGGAGACCTCCCAGGGAGCGAGAACCTTCAAGGACAACTTCGAAGCCCAGGAGTACGGCGCCGACTACTGGAACCAATACGCAACAAACCTCCCCGAGTCTCAGAGGAATGCGGTATGGGACTACACGGGGAACGACCCACATACCAGCTACAAAGCTACGAATCCCTATCTGAGGTCCGGCGGTGAAGCCACCCAGGATCTTCTGGATAGAATTGCAGAAATTGATGGGGCACTGGCTGGACGCCCCATCCCGGAGCCCATTATGGTGAGCCGGGGGACCGACCTTTATCACATTCCCATGCGGCCGGATGAAATGGTGGGAGAGGTGTTCGTGGAGGATGCTTTCACATCGGCCTCACTGGGCAGCAGCCCCTTCACCAACAATCAGGCCATGCTACACTTGAAGGCCCCTGCGGGAACGCCCGGATTGTGGGTTGAAAAAGTATCGCAATACGGCAGCGGCGAGCAGGAGATTCTACTCGGGCGCGGCGTCAAGTGGCGCTGCGACCGTGTCGTCGTACCGGACCAAGGGCCCTACCAAATTTACGGCGAAATTCTGCCTTGAGAGGAAAGGCATTTTAGATGAGTGACGCCATGAGAAACCCTCGGCTCGCTGAGGACATGCAGCTGCGAGTTCTGGAGGGCGGGCCGGCCCGCTACGAATACTCGACGGACAAGCCGGTCGAGTACTTCACCGTCGCCGATGACAGTGGTCGCGTGCTCGGCTACATCTGGGCGAGCGACGCCGACGACGCTGCCGGATGGGTGGATCATCAAGCCGCCGGCCGGACGGCACTGCAGGCCGCTGGATACTGGGTCGTGAAGCTGCGGAACGCGAAATCCCGCGCGCTGCTGCCGACGCAGGCTCTCGATGAGTTGTCCGGCGACACAGACGGCGGAAGGGCCGGGCACGCCGTTCCCGGGTCGCGAGGTACAGCGGCGAGTCTGGACGCACTGCGCGAGAAGGCCCGTGAGGGGTGGGAGCCGCCCGTACAGTCGGAGCAGCCTCGCGGGCGGCGCTGAGTTCCGCGTGCAACCCCGTGGCCTCCTCCCTGCCCCAGTCGGGGCAGGTCCGGGAGGTGTTGCGTGGGTCCACGGCGATCGCTTCCCGTAGAGCGCTTTCAGGCCTGGCGTACAGGATCGTCAGGAACACCCCCATCCGGCATCGGAGATCGAGCAGCCGAGCCCGGCCTTCGCCGCTGCCCCGTTGGGGGGTCGGGCTTCGGCGCGGGGCCGTCCCCGCCGCTGCCGGTGGTCCGGACCAGGGGCACGGAATGTGACGCGGGGCATGCTCGGAGGGGCTCGGAGTGACGAGGGTCACCGGCGGCGCCCCGCCGGGCGGGCGGGCGGCGTCAGAGCCCCTGAGGACTGGGCGGGGCGTGGATCGGCACGGGCGAAGGCCCTGTCCGCTTCGGGACCTTGGGCACGAATCCGGCCGACCTTCGGCCCGGTGGTTCACCGTGCGTATCCGGGCAACCGTGGACGGTCGCCCGGCGTGGTCGGGCGAGGGCGCCGTCCGCTGTGGGCGGCGCCGTTCCCTGCCGTCTACCCGGCGCACGGGACGCGTGACGAGCGCGTGGCCGTACGTCCCGGAGGACCCCGAAGCTCATGTCCCAAACGATCGACAACGCCCCGTACACCGCCTTCCACCGCAGGCTGGCCCTGGCCTGTTCCGGCGGGCCGCTGCTCGACGGCTACATCCTGAGCATCGTCGGTGTCGCCCTGATCGGGATGCGCCCCGACCTGGGCCTGTCCACCGCGCAGGTCAGCCTGATCGGCGCCGCCGCCCTGGTGGGCATGTTCGTCGGCGGCGCCGTGTTCGGCGTGCTGACCGACCGGATCGGCCGGGAGGTGATGTACACCGCCGACCTGCTGGTGATGGTCGCCTGCTCGGTGCTCTCGTTCTGGGTCGACTCGGTGTGGGCGATCACCGTGCTGCGCTTCGTGCTCGGCATGGCGGTGGCCGCCGACTACCCGATCGCCACCTCCCTGCTGGCCGAGTGGCTGCCCGCCAAGCACCGCGGACGGCTGCTCGGCCAGCAGATCGTCGCCTGGTACGCCGGCTCGGTGCTCGCCTACGTGGTGGGCTACCTGTTCCTGGAGCTGGCCGGACCGGGCAGCTGGCGGTGGATGCTGGCCAGCTCCACCGTGCTGTGCGTGGTGTTCCTGGTGATCCGCCGCGGCTCGCCGGAGTCGCCGCGCTGGCTGGCCGCCAACGGACGGGTCGGCGAGGCGGTACGCGTGGTCGAGAAGCACCTGGGGGTGCGGGTCGACGGCCGCGAGCTGATGCCCGACCCGGCCGGACGCGCCCGCGCCGCCGGCGGGCTGCGGCTGCTCATGACCCCGCCCTACCGGCGCCGCACCCTGTTCTGCGGCCTGTTCTTCCTGTGCCAGGTCGGCCCGCTGTTCGCGATGCTCACCTTCGGCCCGCAGATCCTCTCCTCCTTCGGCATGCCCGGCGGCACCGTGATGGAGACCCTGGGCACCGGGCTGATCAGCCTGGTCTTCCTGCTCGGCTGCTACCCGGCGCTGCGCCTGATCGACACCAAGGGCCGGCGCCCCGTCATCGTCTGGTCCTTCGCGCTGATGACCGTGCCGCTGGCGCTGCTGGGCGTGTGGCCCACCGCCCCGGCGGCCGTGGCGCTGACCGCGCTGTGCGCGTACGCCTTCCTGTGCGGCGGGCCGAACGTGCTCGACTGGACCTACCCCAACGAGCTGTTCCCGACCGAGATCCGGGCCACCGCCGTGGGCATGGCCACCTCGGTCAGCCGGATCGGCGCCGCGGTGGGCACCTACCTGCTGCCGCTGGCGCTGACCGGCCTGGGCACCGGCCCGACCATGCTGATCGCCGCCGGGGTGACGGCGCTGGGCCTGCTGGTGTGCGTGCTGTGGGCGGAGGAGACCCGCGGTACGGCGCTGGGCGCCTCCCCGGCCGCACCGCGGACGGGCCGGGCGCCGGGCGTCCCGGCGCAGCGGGTGGCGCAGACGGTGCGCTGACGGTTCGTCGGCAGGCGGCGCCGTCCGGGGTTCCCCGGGCGGCGCCGCTGCCTTGTTCACCAGGGGTCATCCGCCGTGCCGCCGGCGCCGTTCAGGTGGTCGAGCACGGCCCGGAAGACCGATCGGTCGAGGTAGCCCGGGTAGCGGGGGTGGGGCGGGAGGGGGTCGTCGCGTTCGACGCCCGGGGGCAGGCCGCCGGTGGCGGGGGCGAGTTCGCGTTCGTCACGGAAGGCGAGGGCGGCCCAGAACCCGGCGGCCAGCGGCACGGCGGCCACGCCCCGGGGTGGGGGCCAGGGCTCCCCGTTGAAAGTGTCGTCCCGTGCAACTATTGTGTGGACATATAAAGCGCATCAGCAAGCGCCTGTGTCCTGGCGCTGCCGTTCCCACCGGGAGTCCGACATGAGCACCACCCTCTTCACCCCGTACACGCTGCGGGAACTGACCGTTCCCAACCGGGTCTGGATGCCGCCGATGTGCCAGTACAGCGCCGCACCGGCCGGGGAGGCCGCCGGGGTCCCCACGGACTGGCACTACACCCACCAGGCGGCGCGGGCCGCCGGCGGCACCGGGCTGATCATCACGGAGGCCACGGCGGTCAGCCCCGAGGGGCGGATCAGCCCGTACGACCTCGGGCTGTGGAACGACACCCAGGTCGAGGCGTTCCGCCGGATCACCGACTTCCTCAAGGCCCAGGGCACCGTCCCGGCCGTCCAGCTCGGGCACGCCGGGCGCAAGGCCTCCACCGAGCGGACCTGGGTGGACCGCGGGCGCGCCCTGAGCCCCGAGGAGGAGCACGGCTGGACCCCCCTCGCCCCCAGCGCGCTGCCCTTCTCGCCCGAGCACACCACCCCTGAGGAGCTGACGGTCGATCAGATCGGCGGGATCGTACGGCAGTTCGCCGACGCCGCGCGGCGCGCCCTGGCGGCGGGCTTCCAGGTCGTCGAGGTCCACGGCGCCCACGGCTACCTGATCCACCAGTTCCTCTCCCCCGAGAGCAACCGCCGCACCGACGCCTACGGCGGCTCCTTCGAGGGCCGCATCCGCTTCGCGCTGGAGGTCGTCGACGCGGTGCGCGAGGTGTGGCCGCAGGAGCTGCCGCTGTTCTTCCGCGTCTCGGCCACCGACTGGCTCACCGAGAACCCGCAGGACGGCCGCGAGGGCTGGACCTCGCAGGACACCGTCCGCCTGGCCAAGGAGCTCCAGGCGCACGGCGTGGACCTGCTGGACGTCTCCACCGGCGGCCTGGTGCCCGACGCCGCGATCGAGGCCGGCCCCGGCTACCAGGTGCCCTTCGCCGAGGCGGTGCGCGACCAGGCCGGCCTGCCGGTGGCCGCCGTCGGCCTGATCACCGAGCCCGCCCAAGCCCAGGAGATCCTCGCCGCCGGCCGCGCCGACGCCGTCCTGCTCGGCCGCGAACTGCTGCGCAACCCCTCCTGGGCCCGCCACGCGGCCGGCCAGCTGGGCGGCGAGGTGCACACCCCCGTCCAGTACCACCGCGCCTGACGACGCGGCGGCGGGGGGGGGGGGGGGGGGGGGGGGGGGGGGGGGGGGGGGAGGGGGGGGGCGGATTGGTGGGGGTG
>NZ_JBVHYH010000022.1:0-81058 GCF_055569135.1 Kitasatospora sp. NPDC029367 | reverse complement strand
TGCCAAGGGAGGGGGAGAAGGGACGCCCCCCCCCCCCCCCCCCCCCCCCCCCCCCCCCCCCCTCTCCCCCCCCCCCCCCCCTCTCCCTTCGCGCCGCCCCCCCCACCACAGTTGACGCTACGTCAGGAGTTGCCGCGGCCCAGGAAGTGGCCGGCGGTGGTGGCGCTGGTGGAGCGGCGGTCGTGGGAGGCGTCCTCGACGACGTGGATCATGCTGCTGTCCGGGTCCATGCCGCGGTCCTTGGCCCAGCCGCTGACCAGGTGGGTCATCTCGTTGTTGGCGTCCAGGTAGGTGTCGGAGATCTTGGCGTTGGCGACGCTGTTGTTGTGGTCCTTCATCTGGTTGTCCCACTCCCAGGCCCAGGTGTCGACCAGGCGCTGGGCGCTGTCGCCGACCCACGGGATGGGGGTGAGCGGGGCGCCGACCACGTGGTAGGCGACCTTGGCCTTCCAGTCGGCCTGGAGGTTGGCGTCGTCGCGCTGGCCCATGGCGACGTCGGCGCGGATCGCGTCGTAGACGCCCAGGCTGGCGGCGCCCTTGTTCATCACGTCCTGGACGTCGTTCTGCGAGGGGTGGGGCCCGATCGAGGACAGCTCCTGGGCGATCTTCGCGCTCTCGGCCTGGTGCAGGGTGGCGTAGGCGTCGGGGTTGTCGGACAGTCCGCGCATCACCCGCACCAGGCTGTCCTCGCCGACGCCCATGTGCACGGTGCCGTTCGCGTCGGTCCACACCGTGCTGCCGTGGTCCAGGTACTGGGAGTTGCGGCCGTTGAAGATCTCGTGGCTGTCGTTGGTGTAGTCGGCCAGCGCGTTGGCCAGCGGCTGGCGCAGGTTGGCGTTGACCTTGTTGCCGCCCTGGCCCTCGTCCAGGGTGGTGACGGTGTCGTGCATGATCCGGGCCTGCGCCTCGGTGTGGTGCCCGGTGTGCGGGGCGCCGGCCGGCTGGCCGGTGGTGGCGGCCTCCAGCGCCGCGCCCAGGCCGCTCTGCGACAGCGGGTCGGGCGTCTTGAACGGGCCGGCCATCGAACTGACCCAGCCCTCGGGCCACTTGCGGTCCTTGAGCAGGTAGTGCAGGTGCTGGTTGCCGCCGCCGGAGTTCGGGTCCAGGTAGGCGGTGGCGGCGTCCGGCTCGCGGCCCATCACGGCGAGCACGTTGTCCAGCGGGTCGGCGCCCAGCGCGGTGCCGTTGTGGTTGGCCTTGTAGGACCACGCGTCGGGGGTCTTCTTCTCCGCGGCGGTGATGTCGTCGGCCAGGTCGCCGAGCATCCCGGCCGAGTACTTGGCGTCGCCCTTGGCCATCAGCGTGGTGAGGACCTGGTACCCGTACACCGGGTCGGTGTTGGAGCCGTAGTTGTGGTCCCCGTCGCAGCCGACCTTGGCCATGCCCGCGCGCCAGCGCCGGTAGAAGTCGGTGTTGGTGTCCTGGGTGGCGGAGGCCAGCGCGTGGCTGAGGCCGCCCTGGAGGTCGGTGTAGGCGGCCTTGCGGTCGCCGCCGGGGCTGCTCAGCTTCCCGGCGAGCTTGAGCATGCCGTCCGGGCCGAGCCGGTCCAACAGGCCCTGGGAGAAGGCGGGGTGGTCGGCCTTGTCCTTCATCAGGTCCTGCAGCTGGACCAGTTGCTCCGGGGTCAGGTCGTTCAGGTGGGTGGCCAGGTCGGCGGCGCGCTGGGCGTCACCGGCGTCGCCGCCGCCCACGGCCTGGCCGTTGAAGGTGGTGTCCAGCGGGTTGCCGGCCTTGGAGGCGCCGCGCAGGGCGGCGGCGATGCGCTGGTCGGCGCGGGTGGCGGCCTGGACGCCGGCCGCGATCGCCTTGGTCCACTTGTCGGCCGCGTCCTGGTAGGACTGCCGGGCCTCCGGGTCGTGGTGCAGGGCCTGGCGGGTGGCCGGGTCGAGGGTGCTCTCGTCGAACACGGCGGTGCCGGTGCCGGTCACCTTGAAGCCGTCCTTGACGGCGCCGTCGGCGGCGTCGCGGGTCTGCTTCTGCGCGGCGGCGAAGTCGGCGTGCGCCTCGTCGAGCAGCGAGGCCATCGCGTTCGCCTCGGTCTGGGCGTCGACGATCTGGCCCTTGGTGGCCAGCAGCGCCGCGTTGGCCAGGTTCGCGGTGCCACCCGTCCACCAGGGGCCGCCGCTGCCCGGCAGGCCGGAGCCGCCCGGGGTGAACAGACCGTTGCCGCCGATGCCGCCGCCGTTGCCGCTTCCGCCCAGGACGTCCTGCTCCATGGTGGTCTGCATGGTGTGGAAGCGGGTGGCCATCGCGCGCCACTGGGTGGCGGCCGCGGTCAGCGCGTCCGGGTTGGCGTTGATGACGTCTTCGTATCCGAGCATGGTCACTGCACCTGGAGGGACTGGGCGATGGACAGGTTGGTACTGCGGTAGTTGGCGCTGGTGCTCTGCATCGCGGCGGCGTTGGCGTTCAGCCGCCCGGTCAGCGCGTTGACCTGCTGGTGCCACTCGTCGAGCGAGTCCTTCAACGCCCCGGCGCTGTCCCAGTTCTTGAGGGCGCCGACCGCCGTCCCGGTGGCGTCGTCGGCGACCGCGCCCGCGCCCGGGCAGTCGTGGGCCAGGTTGGTCAGCGTGGCGTGCGCCTTGTCCAGCGCGGCGTGGTTGACTCCGAACCCGCCCGGTGCCGGTGTGCTCATCCGTCGTTCCCCCATGTGTGGTGACCCGGCGGTGTGGTCACCGGGCGCCGATGATCGTAAGTCCGCGGAGCGCCGGTTTTCGCAAGGGATTCATCAGGGATTCGTCACCGTTCTGTCACCGCCCGGCGCCCGGCGGGCCGTTCGGGTACGGCACACCGGCCGGGGCGGGGCCGGCGGAGCGGCACGGGGCCGGCGGAGCGGCCCGGGGCCGGCCGGGCCGCCCGTACCGTGACGGGCCGAGGGCCCCGCACCCGCCCGGTGCGCGGGGGGGGTGCGGGGCCCTCGGGTGGGCGCCGCGCTCAGGCGAGCAGGTCGGACTGGAGGTCGACCACCTGGCGGAAGGCCGCGGCGGGCACGCCGCGCGGGTTGGTCATGGTGATCACGGCCACCACGTCGGAGGCCGACACGAACGCCAGCCGGGTCGTCGGCACGTCCTTGCCCGCGGTCTCCCGGGACTCCTTGCGGGTCACCTCGACACCGTCCGGCAGCTCGCCGTCGGCCGAGGAGGTCGCGGTCCGCGCGTCGGGCGCGGCCTTGAGCTGGATCTCCGAACGCGTCCGGGAGAAGGTGTCCCAGGCCTCGGCGGAGGTGCCGAAGCGCATCAGCCGGATCCGGGTGCTGGTGCCGTCGGAGGCGGTCCACTCCCGGACGGTGGCCGCGCGGCACACGTTCTGCCGCAGCAGGGTGCGCATCCGGGCCGGGTTCTGCAGGTCGCCGAGCAGCGCGTCGCAGGACACCCAGTTGGCCGGGGCCGCCCCCTCGGGGGCCGCCGACGCCGTGCCGAAGGCGCTCGGGCTCGCGGAGGCCGAAGGGGTGCCGGACGGGGTGCCGGACGGGGCGTCGGACGGGGTGTCGGAGGCGCTCGGGCTCGCGGAGGCCGAACCCGTCGGGACCGTCGGGGCCGGGAAGACCGGCGGGTTCACCGAGCCGCCGGCCTCCTTGGGCGCGGGCAGCAGCAGGTACCGCAGGTCCGCCAGGTGCACGGCGGCGCTCTTGTCCTTGGTCTTGTCCTTGAGGTTGGGCGCGGCCTTGCCCGAGGGCAGCGGCGGCAGGGCCAGCGGCGGGAAGGTGTAGCGGCCGTCACCGGCGGTGGCCAGGCCGGGGATGTCGGTGCGCTCGGGCGCGGTGACGGCCAGCGCGGTGCCGGTGCCGGCCAGGGCGAACACCAGGACGGCGCAGCCCCAGCGCACCGCGGCCTTGCGGCGGCGGGTGCGGTGGGCGGCCTGCTCCTCGGCGGCCCGTGCCGCGAGGGCCTGCTCCTCGGCGGTCGGCGCCGGGGCGGGGGCGGGGGCCGGGTCGGCGTCGAGCGGCGGGGCGAACTCCGGGGCGGACTCCGGGGCGAACTCCGGGGCAAACTGCGGCCCGGGCTGCGGGGTGGCGGCGTGGTCGTCGGTCATACGGAGGCTCCGGGGCTGGCGAGGCGGTCGAGCTGCATGGTGAAGAGGGCCACGATCCTGTCCTTGGGCAGCGGTGCCACGCCCTCGGCGCTCATGATCACCAGGAGGTCGCCCTCGGCGGCCGAGCACTCCAGGTAGTCGATCGGCGCGGACGGCGGCGCGGGCATCAGGTAGCAGTGCGCCTCGGGGTGGCCGGGGATCTGCGGGCCGGAGCGGAAGATGCCGGTGTCGCCGGTGAACACCGCGGTGTACTCGTTGATCCGTTGCACCTCCTGCTGGTTGAACTGGCGCAGCCGCAGGCCGATCACCAGGTTGCCGTCGTCGTTGCGGTAGGTCCGTACGCCGGTGCCCTTGACGTGCAGGCCCTGCCAGTAGGAGCGGAGCTTGTCGCGCTTGTCCTTGGGGACCTGCTGGAGCTCGGCGTCCATCTCGTCGGTCAGCTGTCCGGCGCCGAGTTCGGTGTCGTTGCCGTAGCCGCCCTCGTCGGGGCCCGGCGCGTAGCCGGCCGGGACGGGCAGCAGCAGGTCGCGCAGCGAGCCGAAGTGGCTGCCGTTGGACTTGGCGCCGAAGGGCGTGGGGGTGGCGGTCGGGGCGGGGGTGCCGGTGGGGCCGGCGGCGGCGACCGGGGCGGGGTCGTCGTACTGGGTCTTGATGATGCCGACGCCGATGACCACGCCGACCAGGGCGGCGGCGACGGTGGCGGCGCCCGCGCGCAGCAGGCGGCGCGGGGCGGGGTTCGGCGCGGGGGCCGACTGGCCTGCGGGCGCGGCCGGTTCGGTGGCCGCGGGGGTCTGCTCGGCCGGGGTGGCCGGGGCGGCCGGGGTGGCCGGGGCGGCCGGGGTGAGTGGCTCGGCCGGGGTGTGCGGCTCGGCCGGGGCGGCCGGCACGGCGGTCACGGAGTCGTCGGTCACGGAGTCGTCGGTCATGCCAGCCGCTCCCACTGCTGCTTGGCGAGGGCCTTGAGGTCCCCGGATTCCACCGGCTTGGGGCTGAACACCTCGACGGTCATCAGCACCGTGCCGCGCTGGGCGGCGGCGTGGCCGTAGTAGTACTGGTCCTTGGTGTCGGACCAGTGCCTGGGTTCGGGGTCCACCCGGTAGCCGCCGTCGGTGTCGTCGGCGAAGGTCTGCCCGTGGAAGGCCGCGGCCTCGTCGATGTGCTCGGGCGTGTACTGGGTGAGCGTGACCCGGTAGCGGATGTCGTCCTTCATCCAGTCCACCTCGGCGGCGCGCCGGAAGCCGGACGTGGCGAGGTCCTTGAAGACGACGGCCGCGTCGCCCTTGCGTTCGGCGAGTTCGCCGATCGACATCCAGCCGGGCTTGTCCGGGTAGTCGCCCCAGGCGGTGCTGCCGTCGGGGGCGCTGATCAGCAGCTTGGTCAGGTCGCCCTCGATGGCGGGCGGCGGGGGCTGGGCGGCGGCGAGGGCGGCGGGGTCGACCGTCTCGGCCGGGTAGGCGGGCAGGGCGACCTGGAGCGGGGGCAGCGGCGTGGGCGGGCGCTGGGCCTGGATCGCGTAGCCGACGCCGCCGCCGGCCAGCACGCCCACGACCAGGGCGCAGACGGACAGCAGCACCGGGCGGGGGCGGCGCGGGGGGCGCGGGGCGGCCTCGGGGCCGGCCGACAGGTAGTCGGCGTAGGCGTCCGCCGTAGGGGCGAACTCCTCGACGACCGGCGCCTGGTGCGCCGATGCCTGGGCCGACCAGGGGGACGGGGCCGGGACGGGGGGCACCGGCGGGACTGGCGCTACGGAGGGTTCGGCCGGCACCGGGGGCACCGGCGGGACCGGTGGCACGGGCGGTACGGGCGGTACGGGCGGCGTCGGCGGTTCGGCCGACGCGCCCGACGCGGACGGGCCGGACGGGTCGCCGGCCGCGGCCGGCGGCTGCTCGGGTTCGGTGGTCACGGAAGCGGCTCCAGAGGAGGAGGGGCGGGAGGACGTCGTGGGGCGATCGCGCGGGCGCGGGCTCAGCCGCCGGAGGCGAGCCACTCGCGCTGGCGCTTCATCAGGTCGTTCAGCAGCGCCTTGTCCGGCGTGCCCTTGACCTCGACGTCGACGGTGTACTGGACGTCGCCCTGGCTGGAGATGCCGGTCATCGAGCCGGTGTAGGCCTCATTCTTGGGCTTGCGGCGGAAGCCGTGGGCGTTGGGGTCGCCGTCGATGTCGATCGGTTCCTGCGACTTGACGGTGTAGCCCTGGACGAACCGGCTCGCCAGGTCGGCGGAGCCGAAGTGCAGCAGGGTGACGGTGACTTCGGCGGTGCCGTCGGCGGTGCGGTAGGTGCGGGTGGCGCCGTCCCGGTAGCCGAGGCGGCTGAGGATGGTGTCGATGTCGTCCGGCTTGCCGAACATCTCGGAGACGTCGTCACGGGTCATCGCCATCCCGTCGGCGGGCCCGTAGGACTCGCCGCCGGCCGGGATCGGGAGCAGGAAGTAGCGCAGGTCGCCGTCGTGCTTGCCGCCGCTGACGGTGCCCTTGACGGTGCTGGCCGGGGCGGGCTCGGTCGGGACGGCCGTCGGCACCGGGACGGGTACGGCGGAGGGCGTGGCACTCGCGGCGGCGCTCGGGCCGCCGCTCGCCGGGGCGGTGGCGGTGGCACGCGGTGCGGGTGCGGCGGCCGGGTGGCCGTCCGGCTTGCCGACGGCGACGGTCACCGCGGCACTGGCCGCCGTGACGGCGAGCAGTCCGGCGGTGGCCAGCGCGACCCCGACGGCGCGCGGCAACCGGCGCGGAGCCGGGGCCGCCTGGGCCGCCGTGGCCGGGTCGGCGGGCTCGGGCACGGCCGCAGGCGCGGGCTCGGGCACGGCAGCCGCTTCCGGCGCGGCTGCGGGCTCGGGCGCTACGACGGCCGGCTGCGCTACGACGACCGGCGGCGGGTCGGTGAACGCGGCGCTCTCGTTCTCGGGCGCGGGCAAAGGACTCCCCCCATGGGAATGATCGGAATGTCGCACGTGGGCCACCGTCGGATTCCGCTCCCCCACGGCTTTCCCGGACCGGCCATCACGCGTCTCAGCAGGGATTATGAGAGTCCGATGACCTTCTCGCCAACAAAATCAATCGCCGCACTCCCGTGCAATGCCCGATGAATCGGACACTCCGTGACCCAACCGCAACAGGCGCCCTGCCGGGGTGTCGTGCGTCCGGGTGCCGCGGGCGGTGGCTCCGGCCCGGCCTTGAGTTGGAGTGCGCTCCAAGTCCTACGGTTCCTTCCGTGGTCAGGGCCGGTCGGCCGGGGCCGCGGCACGGGAACGGGTACGAGGAGAGGACAGGCGCCATGGGTGTTGCGGAGCAGGGGGCCGGGCAGCGGCAGGAGCGGTTCGAGCGGGGCATGGAGGTGCTCACCCGGGTCGACGGGGAGGGCGGGCAGCGGGTGGTGGACGCGCTGGCCGGCATCAGCCCGGAGCTGGCCCACCAGGTCGTCGCCTGGGGCTTCGGCGACGTCTACAGCCGCCCCGAACTCGCCCCGCGCGACCGGCAGTTGGTGACCCTGGGGATGCTCACCGCGCTCGGCGGCTGCGAGCCGCAGCTGGAGGTCCACATCAACGCCTCGCTCAACGTCGGCCTCACCCCCGTGGAGATCACCGAGGCGCTGCTGCACTCGGCCGTGTACTGCGGGTTCCCCAAGGCGCTGAACGCGACCTTCGTCGCCAAGAAGGTCTTCGGCGAGCGCGGCCTCCTCCCGTTGAAGTCCTCCCCGTCCTAAAGGGCGGGGATTCCTACCACCGGCGTGTGCCGGTCTCGGCGGGTTCCTGCTTCAACGCGCTGCGCCGGAACGGGTCCGGTCTTACCTGCGCTCCACGAGGCGTTTAGCCTGTCCGCCCTTCCGGCGGCCAGGATGTTGCGTGCCGCGTTCACGTCGCGGTCGTGGACGCTCCCGCAGTCCCCGCACGTCCATGCTCGGACGCCGAGGGGCTTGGGGCCGTCCTTGACGCCGCAGGCCGAGCAGACCTGCGAGGTTGGTTCGAAGCGGCCTGTCCGGCCGAGGTACCGGCCGTGCTTGGCGGCCTTGTACTCCAGCATGGTGACGAACGCGGACCATCCGGCGTCGTGCACGCTCTTGGCGAGCGGGGTCCGGCCGAGGCCGGACACCGCGAGGTCCTCCACGTACACCGCTTGAGTCTCGCGGATGATGCGCGTGGATTCCCGGTGGTGCCAGTCCCGGCGGCGGTCGGCCACCCTGGCGTGCTGACGTGCGACTTTCCTGCGGGCCTTCGCCCGGTTGTTACTGCCCTTCGCGCAGCGGCTCAGGGCCTTCTGCATCCGCTTGAGCTTGCGCTCCGCCCGGCGCAGGAACTTCGGTGCGTCGACCTTACGGCCGTCGGAGAGCACCGCGAAGTGGGTGAGCCCGAGGTCGATCCCGGCCTCGGACTCCAGCGGACCGGACAGATCCAGGTCTTCGAGGATCTGCGGCTCGGTGTCCACGACGAAGCTGACCCAGTACCGGTCGGCGGCGTCCTTGGTGACCGTGGCGCTGGTCGGCGCGGTCGGTAGCGGCCGGGACCAGCGGACCTTAAGGTCGCCGATCTTCGCCACGTACAGCGTGCCGTTGTCCCGAAGGGAGAAGCCGTTCGCGGTGAGCCGGATCGACTGCTTGCTGTCCCGCTTGGACTTGAAGCGCGGCGGTGCGACCTTGGGGCCCTTGCGCTTTCCGGTGACGCAGGAGAAGAAGTTCCGGTAGGCGGTGTGCAGGTCCCGTAGGGACTGCACCAGCACCACTGATGACACCTCACCCAGCCACTCGCGCTCGGCCGTGCGCTTCGCGGCGGTGATGACCTGCTTCTGCAAGTCGGTGTCGGTGATGTACGGCAGCCCCGCCGCGTGGGCTTCCTGACGTGCTCGAAGGCCGTCATTGAAGACCACGCGGGCGCACCCGAACGCGCGGGCCAGCGACTGACACTGACCCGGCGTGGGGTACACGCGGTAGTTGTACCGGAGCTGCACAACCACGATTGTCTCATTTGGTCCATGGCTACAAATGGCGATTGCCGACGCGGCCGACATGTGGTTTCGGCGATGCCCGTTCATTTGGTCTTCGTGACGACCGGCGAGGCGTCCTGGACGACGAGATGCTGACCGTCTGCGAGGCCGCCATGCGCAAGGTGTGCGAGGACTTCGAGGCGACCCTTGTCGAGTTCAACGGCGAGACCGATCACGTCCGCCTGCTGGTGAACCATCCGCCGAAGGTAGCCGTGTCCGGCCTTGTGAACAGCCTCAAAGGAGGTATCCGCCCGTATCCTGCGCCGGGACTTCACCGACCGGGTGAACCGAGCCGTCATGCACGGCCACCTCTGGTCACCCTCCTACTTCGCCGCGTCCTGCGGCGGCGCTCCGACCAGCATCATCGGGCAGTACATCGAACAACAGCAGCGCCCGCTGTAGGGGCTCCGCGCTGCGGACCGTCCCGGCCAACCCCGCCCTAAAGGACGGGGCTTGCACCGGACAAGCGGGTCACGGCGAACTGACGCCGGACCACCGCACCGCCGGGGCGCGGCCGGTGCGATCATGCGGCCATGACGTATTCGGCAGCACGTGACACGTTGGAGGGCCTGGCGCTCGGGGACGGCTTCGGCGAGCGGTGGTTCCCGCTCTTCCGCACACCGAAGGTGGCGTTCGCACAGATCCGGGCCCGGCGGGTGCCGCCGGAGACCCCGTGGCACTGGACCGACGACACGGCGATGGCGCTGTCGGTGTACGGGATCCTCACCGCGTACGAGGCGGTGCACCAGGAGCGCCTGGCCCAGGCCTTCGGGGCGACGTACCTGGCCGACGCCTACCGCGGTTACGGCAACGGCATGAGCCTGCTGCTGCCCCGGCTGGCCGGGCGGCCGTCGGCGTGGCGCGCGGAGTCGCGCAGGCTGTTCGACGGGCAGGGCAGCCTGGGCAACGGTGCGGCGATGCGGGTGGCGCCGCTGGGCGCCTGGTTCCACGCGGACCTGGACGAGGCCGCGGAACAGGCCGCGCTGTCGGCCGAGGTGACGCACGCCCACCCCGAGGGGATCGCCGGCGCGGTGGCCGTGGCGCTGGCGGCCGCGCTGGCCGCGCTGGCCGCGCGCGGACGCGGGGGCGCCGGGGCTCCGGCACCGGCCGGGGCCGCCTTCCTCGCCGAGGTGGCCGGGCGCACCCCGGCCGGCCCGGTGCGCGAGGGACTGGCCCGGGCCGCCGAACTCGCCCCGGACACCGAGCCCTGGCGCGCGGCGGACCTGCTGGGCAACGGGCAGCGGGTACGGGCCGGCGACACCGTGCCCTTCGCCTTGTGGTCGGCCGCCCACCACCTCGACAGCCTCACCGACGCCCTGTGGACCACCGCCGAGGGTCTGGGCGATGTGGACACCACCTGCGCCATCACCGGCGGCGTGGTCGCCGCCCGCACCGGCCTGGGCGGGGAGGCCGCCGGCTGGCTCGCCCGGCGCGAGCCGCTGCCGGAGTGGGTGGCCGGGGCCGAGGACGAGACCCCGGTACGGCGCGCGGGCTGAGTCCCCGGGCGGTCCGATGATCGGGTCGGGTGACGGGGGCGCGACGTCGGGGGGCGGGGCCGGCGCGGGAGCCGGGCGGGCGCGAGTGGGGCTGAACTGGTCGCCTACGGAGGGCCGTTGGACCGGGAGGGGCCCGTGGGAGCGCACTTGATAGGCAGTCAATCGACATATGTCGCCAGACTGCTTATGGTGGGTGGGCGCGACCGCACCGCCGTGCCGTCGCGCCGCCGCATCCGCATGCGAGAGGACCGCCGTGCCCCGACACCCGCGCACCGCCCGTACCCTGGCCGTCGCCGCCGCCACCGTGGCGCTGGCCCTGACCGCGCCGGCCGCCCTGGCCGCACCGCCACCCGCACCGGAACCGGCCGCCGCCGGCGCCGACCCGGTGCCCGCCCTGGTCGAGGGCCGGGACACCGCCGCCCCGCAGCTGGTGACCGGCCTGGCCGAGCCCGCCACCGGCGACCCGGGCCGGGCCGCCCGCGCCCACCTGGCCGCGCACCCCGAGCGCTACCGCATCGACACCGGCGAGCTGACCGAACTCGCCTCCACCCCCGGCCCCGACGGCCGGCGCACCGTCAGGTTCGAGCAGCGCCACGGCGGGATCCCCGTCCTCGGCGGCCAGTACCTGGTGCACCTGACCGGACAGGGCGACGCCCAGAAGGTCGAGTCGGCGGGCGGGCGCTACTTCACCGGCCTGACCGCCCCCACCACCCCCGCCGTCCCGGCCGAGGCCCTGCACCGCGCAGCGCTCGAGGCGCTGACCGACCCGCAGCAGCGCACCGGCGCCACCGCCGAGGACCTGGGCGCCGTCGTCCTGCCCGGCGGCCCGGGCCGCCTGACCGAGCACTACACCGTGCACCCCGGCACCGGCGCCACCGCCCGCGAGGTGTACGTCGACGCCACCACCGGCACCGTCGCCCTCGCCCACGACGCCCGAGCGCCCCGCCCCGCGGCCGCCCCGGCCACCCCGGCCGGCACCGCCGGCGGTGCCGCCGACGGCCTGCGTCCCGCCACCGGCACCGCCCCCGACGCCCACGGGCGCGCCACCGCCGTCAACATCGCCCAACGCCCCGACGGCGGCTACCAGCTCACCGACCTCACCCGCCCCGCCGCCATCACCACCTACGACGCCGGCGGCCGCGACGCGGGCGACTTCGACGCCGCCGTCCCCGCCGACGCCTCCCCCGCCTCCTCCCCCACCCCCGGCTTCCCCGCCGCCACCGGGGACGACGGCGCCACCGACGCCCACGTCAACGCCGGGATCGTGTACGACTTCTACCGCGACCGCCTGGGCCGCAACGGCCTGGACGGCAAGGACGGCCCGATCGTCTCCGTGGTCAACGTCAGCGACCACGGCAGCCCGTTCCCGAACGCCTTCTGGGACGGCCGCAAGATGATCTACGGCAGCGGCCCCGGCTACTACCCCTTCTCCGCCGCCCTGGACGTCTCCGGCCACGAGATGACCCACGCCGTCATCACCAACACCGCCGACCTCGCCTACTTCGGCCAGTCCGGCGCCATGGACGAGGCGATCGCCGACTACTTCGGCAACGCCATCGAGGTCACCGCCCGCGGCCTGGCCATGGACGACCCCGCCGCCGCGCTGCTCGGCGAGAGCCTGTGCCGCACCGGCACCCCGCAGGCCTGCGCCCAGCGCCACCTGGACGACCACCGCACCACCGTCGACGACTACCTGGGCACCCTGGACGTCGACGCCGGCGGGGTGCACCTGAACTCCACCATCTTCGGCGGCGCCCTGTGGGACGTACGGCGCGCCCTCGACCCGCTCACCGCCGACCGGGTCGTCTACCATGCCCTCGCCGACTACCTCACCCCCACCGACGACTTCCTCGCCGGACGCGACGCCGTCCTGGCCGCCGGCCGCGACCAGGGCCTCACCCCCCGCCAACTGCGCGCCGTCGCCGCCGCCTTCGACGCCCACGGGATCCGGACCGGCTGGCAGCAGAGGCTCGGCATGGACGCCCGCACCCTGCTGCCCAGCGCCCCCAACGGCCAGGCCACCCCGGTCGCCGCCAACGGCCACTGGGTTCTCCTGACCGACGGCCCCGACGGCAACGGGCTGTACACCGGCACCACCGACGGCCGCGGCAAGCCCGTACGCCTCAGCCCCCAGGACGGCCGCTTCCACAGCTGGGCCGCCACCGACGGCACCACCGCCGTCTGGCAGGCCCAGGGCGGCTCCGGCGGCCCGGGCAAGGAGATCCTCACCGCCCCGCTCACCGGCACCGGCCCGGTGCGCAGCCTGCTGCGCACCACCGACAGCCTCGACGGCCTCCAGGTCTCCGGCCCGGACACCGCCTACGTGCTCACCGACCACACCACCCACCGCACCCGCGCCCACCTCGTCCACGACGGGGCCCCGGCGGTCGAACTCCCGCTGCCCGAGGGGCACGGCCTGTCCGGCCTGACCCTGCGCGACGGCCTGGTCGGCTGGACCGAGACCTGGCAGGACGGCGACCGGACGGTGAACGCCCCGACCGTCTACTCGATCGCGGCGGGCAAGGTCACCGCCCAGTACACCGCACACGCCCCGGCCGGCTCCGGGCCCAGCCGCACCTCCTCCACCCTGCTGGCGGGCGGGCGCCTGGTGTGGCTGGACACCCCCGCCGACCCGGCCGCGCGCAGCACCATCCGCTCGGGGGCGGTGGACGGCTCGGGGATCGTGGACGTGCTGCCGGCGAGCTCCCCGCAGGCACCCCGGTTCGCCGCGCTGACCGCCTCCGACCAGGCCGTCAGCTACCAGCTGACGTCGGCGAAGCCGGCCGGCGGCTGGACCAACGCGGCGCTGCCCAAGCTGTGGCAGGTGCCGCTGGCGGGCGGCCCGGCGCAGCGGGTCTCCTGCGACCGCGGCGGCCAGTACGCGGTGGCCGCCGACCGGGGCACCCGGGTGGTGTGGCTGGACGCCACCGCGGGGCGCGCCGACCTGGTGACCCGGGAGCGCCCGGCGGGCGGCTGCTGAGCTTCGCCCGCTGTCAACACCCCTGCCGCCGCCCGTACTTCGCCGGGCGGCGGCAGGGGTTCTCGGCGTGCGGGGCGGCGGGCGGCTTGGCGAGGTGGGCCTGCGGCCCCGCCGGGGTCAGGCGTGGGTGATCTCGACCGAGTCGATCACCACGGCCTGGACCGGGCGATCGCCGTCGGTGGGGGCGGCGGCGATCGCGTCCACCACGGCCTGGGAGGCGGCGTCGGCGACCTGGCCGAAGATGGTGTGCTTGCGGTTGAGGTGGGTGGGGGTGCCCACCGTGATGAAGAACTGCGAACCGTTCGTCCCCGGGCCGGAGTTGGCCATCGCCAGCAGGTACGGGCGGGTGAAGAACAGCTCCGGGTGGAACTCGTCCGGGAAGGCGTAGCCGGGCCCGCCGGTGCCGGTGCCGGTCGGGTCGCCACCCTGGATCATGAAGCCCTTGATCACCCGGTGGAAGGTCGTGCCGTCGTAGTACGGGCCGCTGCCCGGCTCCCCGGTGCGCGGGTCGGTGTACTCCTTGGCGCCCTCGGCGAGTTCGACGAAGTTGCGGACCGTCTTCGGCGCGTGGAACGGGAACAGTTCCAGCCGGATCGGGCCCGCCGTGGTGTGCAGGGTGGCGAACCGGGCGTTGGCCACGGGTGTCTCCATTCTTCGTCGGTCCTGTTCGGTGTTCGGGTGGGCATCCTGGCACATGGGAGGATTCGTGGCCGAACCGGTAGGGGAAGTGGAGGTGGCGCCGTGGTGGTCGGAACGGTGCTGGTCGGGGTGCTGGTGCTGGTGCTCGCCGGGTGCGGGTGCATAGTGTGGGCCGCGCGCGGCGGGCCGGGCTGGGTGCGCGCGGTGGCGGCGGTGACGCTCGGCGCGGGCGACCTGCTGCGCGGCGCGGAGCAGCGCCGTCGGCGGCGCAGGCAGCGGGAGCGGTGGCTCCTGGGCCGGAACAGCAGCGGCGAGAGCGGCGGGGACGGGAGCTGAGGCGTGACGGACGGACAGCAACTGCGACGGACCTTCGAGGTCGGGCTGGCCGAGGCCCTGGCCGGGCGCGGGGTGGCGACCTGCCTGGGTCTGGACGACCCGACCGAGGATGCGCTGTGGGCGGTGTACGACGCCGCGACCGGCCACCGCACCGGCCCGGGAACGGTCGAGGAGCTGGTGGCGGCAGCCCGCCGGACCTTCGAGGGGCAGCTGGACGGCAGCAACGCGGCGCGCTGGCACGAGCAGCTCGCGAAGAAGTTCGCCGAACACGGGTACTGAGCCGGGGGCACTGCCCGGGCCGCCGTTGACGCCGTCGTCGCCGGAGGTGACGTCCGGCGTGGAGCCGGAGGCGGTGCCAGGGCCGGAGAGCCCGGACGGTCACGGCCTGTCAGCGGCACGCTCTAGGGTGGGCGGGTGAGCTTTCATCTCGTCGTCGGACACGGGCCCGCCGGGGCCGCCACCACCCGCCTGCTGGCCGAACAGGGCCACGAGGTCCGGGTCGTCACCCGTACCGGGCGCCCCGCCGCTCCCGCCGACGGCGTCGAGCACCTCGCCCTGGACGCGAGCGACCCGGCCCGGCTGGCCGAGGCCGCGCGCGGGGCCGTCGCGATCCACGGCTGCGCCGCGCCGCCGCTGCCGCAGTGGGCCGGGCGGTGGCCCGCGCTCGCCTCCGCGCTGTGCGCGGCCGCCGAGGACAGCGGGGCCGTGCTGGTGATGCTCGGCAACCTGTACGGCTACGGCCCGGTGGACCGTCCGATGACCGAGGACCTCCCGCTCGCCGCCACCGGCCCCAAGGGCCGGGTGCGCGCCGCGGCCTGGGAGCAGGCCCGGGCCCTGCACGAGGCCGGGCGGATCCGCGCGGTCGAGGTGCGGGCCTGCGACTTCTTCGGCCCCGGCGTCACCGACGGCGGCCACCTCGCCTCCCGCGCCGTGCCCGCCCTGCTCAAGGGCCGCCCGGTCGCCGTCCTCGGCGACCCGGACGCCCCGCACAGCTGGACCTACCTGCCGGACGTGGCCCGCGCCATGGTCGAGGTCGCCGCCGAGGAGAGCGCCTGGGGCCGCCCCTGGCACGTCCCCACCGCCCCCGCCCTGCCGGTGCGCGCCATGGTCGAGCGCCTGGCCGCCGAGGCCGGCACCGGCCCCGTCCCGGTGCGCCGCCTCTCCCCCGTCCTGCTCGGCGCGGCCGGCCTGTTCTCCCCGCTGCTGCGCGAACTGCGCGAGACCCGCTACCAGTTCGACCGCCCCTTCGTCATCGACTCCTCCGCGTACGAGGCCGCCTTCACCGTCCGCGCGACCCCGCTGGACGAGCAGGTCGCCGCGACCGTCGCCTGGTGGCGCGAGCGCTCGTAGGCGGGCCCGGGGGCTCAATGACCCCTTGAGTCAGTGCCCGTTGAGTCAGTGCCCGTTGAGTCAGTGGCCGTTGAGTCAGTGCCCGTTGAGCTTGTCCGCGCCCCGGTAGCCGGCCGGCACGCCCTCGGCGATGATCGCGTCGGCGACCATGTGGCGGGTGCGCAGCGGCAGGATCTCCCGGTAGGCGGGCGAGTCGTACCAGGCGCGGGCGCTCCCGTAGTCGGGGAACTCGATCAGGATCAGCCCGAGCTGGCCCCAACTGCCCTCCAGTGTCTCGAACTTGCCGCCGTGGACGACGAAGTGCCCGCCGAACTCGTCGAGGGTGGCGTCGATCCGCTCCAGGTACTCCTCGATGTCGGGGCAGCTCTGGACGGAGTGGACCTGGGCGAGGGCGTAGGCGGTCATGTGCTGCTCCCGTGGCGGTGTCGGAGGGGGGTTCGTCGTGCTGACGTCTCCGACGGTAGGGCTCGGCAGGGGCCCGCCGAATCCGTCACGCATCAGTAGGGATGACGTAGCCGGGCGAGGTCGGGGCGGGGGGTGCGCGCGGGGGTGCACGGGGGGTCCGAGAAAGCTCGGATACCGGTGGGTGACGGGTTCCTGACAGCCTGGGTGCCGGTCGGCCGGCCGTACCGCCTCTGCCCCGTACCGCCTCTGCCCCCGTACCCCCTCGATCTGGAGATCCCTTGCGCTCGCTCATCCGACGCATCGTCCTCTCGGCCGCGCTCGCCCTGGGCGGCCTGGCGCTGGCCCCCGGTGCCGCCTCGGCCGACACCCCCGCGACGGTCCTGTTCAACCAGGCCTCCGAACGCTGTCCCGACGGCGCGGTGTGGGACACCCAGGACATGCACCCCTGCGCGCCCTCGAACAACCCGGGCACGTGGGTGTTCACCCCGGTCCCGGGCTGGAGCGGCATCTACACGATCAACAACGAGGCCGACAGGCGCTCCTGCCTGACCGCCTCCGACAGCCGCCCCGGCGGCTACCAGTGCTACGCGAACCAGACCAGCCAGATGTGGCGGATCACCCCCTACACGGCGCCCGGCCAGAGCGCGAAGTACGACATGGTGGGGGTGCGGATCCAGAACGTGTCCAGCTCGCTGTGCCTGGACAACACCGAGAAGAACTTCGGCGGCTGGAAGCTCTACATGTTCGGCTGCAACGACGGCGCCTACCAGCAGTGGAACATCTACCGCAGCAGCTACGAGGCCCTGTTCGGCCCGGTCGGCGCCCACAAGGGCATGACCTGGGCGACCCTGGAGCAGCGCGCCGACAACGTGGTGCACGTCGGCTACGACACGGCCAGCGACCCGTACCAGGGCGACACCCCGGCCGGCAGCCGGCTGCCGGTGCTGTGCCTGCGCAAGGACGGCCGCCCCGCCCCGGCGGGCGTGCCCACCAGCGGCTTCCACAGCTGGGCCGGCGGCGAGGTGAAGGCCACCGCGCCGGTGCCCGGCACCCAGCTGAGCAGCCGGGCCACCGCCGACCAGCTGTGCGCGGCCTCGTTCGGGGCGGGCTTCCGGATGGCGGAGTTCCACGACGCGTCGGGCTGGGGGCTGTGGGCCAACGGCACCCTGCCGACCCAGACCAGGTTCTGGACCGCGATCGACGACCAACCGGCCAACCCGTGGAGCTGACCGCCTCGGCGGCGCGTCACGGGTGATCGGGGGCGGGGGCGGGTGCCGAGCACTGGCACCCGCCCCCGAATTTTTCGGTCACCCTCGGCCTGCTCCCGGCCATTCGTTCGTACGTCCACCGGCAACGGGGGCCCGTTTCCCTAGCCTTCGGTCCGTGGCCAAACGACGCGACATCGAGCGGGAAGTGCTGGGCACCATCGGCGAACTGGCGGCCTCCCGGCTGCCCACGGCCGAGCTGTTCCGGGAGCTGCACGCCCTGCTCCGGGGCCCGCTCGGTTTCGACGGCGGGTGCTGGCACGGCACCGACCCGGTCACCGGGTTCCCCACCTCCACCGTCGCCTCCGGCCTCGACCCCGCCGGCTTCGAACAGGCCGTCCGCCTGGAGCTCCAGGGCGAGGACGCCACCACCTTCGAGGCCATCCGCGCCGCCGGGCAGCGGGTGCAGAGCGTCGGCCGCGCCACCGACGGCCACCCCGAACGCAGCGTCCGCTACCGGGAGTTGCTCCAGCCCTGCGGCTACGGCGACGAACTGCGGATCAACTTCGACCTCGGCGGCGGCCGCTGGGGCAGCGCGGCGTTCATGCGCGAGAACGGCCGCGACCCCTACGACCTGCCCGAGCTGCGTCTGGCCGCCCGCATCGCCACCCCGGTCGGCGCCGCCCTGCGCGCCGCCCACCGCGCCTCGCTGCGCCCCGCCCGCACCGCACCGCCCGCCCCCACCCCGGCCGTCGCCGTCCTGGACGCCCACGGGCGGCTGCGCTCCGCCGACGCGGCGGCCCGCGACCTCATCTCCCGGCTGGCCGAACCCGGCGGCCTCGTCCCGGGCGTGCCCAGCGGCTTCCTCACCGTGGCCCGCCAGGCCGCCCGCACCGGCCGCCCGGCCGAGGTCCGGGTGTGCACCCCGGACGGCCAGTGGCTCGCCCTGCACGCCACCGCCCTCGACGGCCCCTCCGACGGCGTCGCCGTCATCGCCACCCCCGTCTCCCCCGTCCAGCACCTGCCGCTGGCCGTCCTCGCCCACGGCCTGTCCCCGCGCGAACAGCAGGTCGCCCTCCACGCGGTGCGCGGCACCAGCACCAAGGACATCGCCGCCCTGCTACACCTGACCGTCCCCACCGTCCAACAGCACGTGGGCGCCATCCTCGACAAGACCGGCACCCGCACCCGCCGCGAACTCGTCACCCTCCTGATGGCCAGCCACCTCCCCACCCTCGGCCTGCCCCCGGCGTGACGGGGTTGCGGTGCGTACACCCTGACGGTTCGGATAGCATCCGCCCAGCTCGAACACATGATCATGCGAACGGGGTGGGACGGATGCCGCAGGAAGACGGCGACGGCAGGACGACGAAGCGGCGCCGGCAGGCCCTCGCCGTCGCGGCGGGGGCGTGCGTCCTCGGCGCGGCCGGCCTCGGCGGGGCCCTGCTGCTCACCGGCTCGCACGGCACCACCGCCCCGGCGGCGCAGGACGCGGCGGCCACGTCGAGCCCCTCCCCCGCGGCCTCGCCGTCCGCCACGCCGTCGGCCTCCCCCTCGGCCCCGGCCGAGGCGCCGACGACGCCCCCGGCACCGGTGGAGACCGGAACGCCCACGGTCGTCCCCGCAGCCGACCAGGCCGAGGACGGGGCCGAGGCCACGCCCGAGCCCGCCGCCACCAAGCCGGCCCCGGCCCGCCCCCGCACCACCCAGGCCCCGGCCGCCCCGGCCCCGGCCGCCCCGGCTCCGGCGAAGAAGCAGCCCGTGGCCGAGCAGCCGCCCGCCCCCGAGCACACCGTCCCGCCCCGGCCGGTGCCCCAGGCCCCGGCCCCAGTGCGCACCGACACCCCCTGTCCGCCCGGACAGGCCATCACCTACGCCGGCTGCCGCCCGCTCGGCCCGGTCATCACCCTGGGCCCCACCACCCCGCACGGCTGACCGCCCCGGGGCCGGGCGTCAGGGCCGACGGGGGATCACGGCGAGAGCGAGCGTCACAGGTCGGGGCCCATCGACCGGTCCATGAACTCGTCGGCGTCGGGGGCCTCACTTGTCAGGACGGCGGCGAGGAGCGCAGGACGTGGTGGTAGGGCGGTGACGACGGTGGCCACCCAGCTCCCGAGTGTCGCCGACCCGAGCCACTGGGTCATCGACCGCAAGGCTCCGGCGGCGACCCTCCCCCAGGTCAAGGTGCCCGCGCACGCCGCACCGACCCGGCAGTCGCCGGAGCGGCCGGCCGACGTCTTCGGGGAGGTCCGCGATGTGGCCTACCACGGGCAGCTCTGTGGCACCGACGTGATCGACGCGAACAGCGGTCCCGGCCCCATGACCTTGACGCTGACCCAGACCCGTTCGACGGCGACCCAGTGGACGGCGAGCGCGTCGATCGACGTGTGGAAGATCTCTGCCGGCGTCGGCTTCAACGTGACCGACACCATCACGAACACCGAGTCCGGCTCCTACACGGTTCCGGCCGGGAAGTTCGGCAACCTGCAGGCGTACCAGCTCTTCGACTACTACACGTACAGCATCTACGACACCCAGGTCGGCGCCTACATCGGCGACGGGGAAGTGAAGAAGCCAGTAGGGTTCTGCTACAACAGCTGGACGAACTAGGAGAGTTGAGTACATGCGGCGATCCAGTCGGTTCCTGGGGGCGGCGAGTCTCGTCGCTACAGCCGTCCTCGCGGCTGCGTGTACCGACGACGGGACAGCGCCGGCGCCTCAGCAGGAAAGCGGTCCCTGGTTCCTGGAGGCGACGGCCGCCGCACCGGCGGATGCCGTCGTCCAGCGCAGTATCGACGCTCCGCCCGCCAAGGGCACCGCCAAGATCCTCGGCATCGCCGATGTCTCGGGCACCAGCGTCGTCCTCGCCGTCAGGAACGGCACCTGCCAGGTGGCAGTCCTGCCGGACGGGCTGACCGATCCGACCGCCACCGCTCCCGATTCCGTCGGAGCGCCGCGTCCCACTGCCAGTTCCTTCGCGGACACACACGTGGATTTCCCCGGGAATGTTCTTGCCGGAACATACACCCAGGCGTCCGCTCAGCTGAGCCCCTTCAAATTCACGGCCCTCGGCTGTGGTGAGAAGGCCATGGCGGTCAGGCTGGAAGGGGCCGGAAAATCCGCTGAGGCACGGAAGAAGGCCGGTGACTCGCTCCGTTTGTGGAAGAACGGGGCAGATCTGGTTCTGGCTGTCGGAACCCCTGAGGCAGTTCATCAGGCCCCGACGTCTGGATGATCGTCGCGCGAAGGCGGAGGGTGCACTCCCACGGGAGCGCACCCTCCGCCTTCGCATCCGCGGGCCCGTCAGTGATCCACAGCAGCGGCTGTGTACCCGCCCCCTCGTCCCCGACGACGGGACGGCCGGTCGGCACCGAGGCGGGCGGGGCGACATCGAAAGGCCAGGTCATGCGGTGAACCGTAGGGGCGGACGCTGACAGAGGCCGGCCGGTGACGGTCAGTCGGGGCGCTGGCCGTGGAGGAGGAGCGGGAGGGCGTGGCCGGTGAGGGCCTCGGCGGTGCGGGCGGCCTGGGAGGGGGCCATGTGGTTCTGGAGTTCGTGGACGGGGACGAAGCGGGCGCCGAGCAGGCGGCTGTGCTTCTGCGGGGGGACGGTGATCGGGTGCTCGTCGCGCAGGGTGCCGCCGTCGAAGACGACGTTGAAGCGCTCCAGGTAGCGGTCGGAGGGGGTGTAGTCCAACGCCACGGCGTGGGTGAGCCTGAGGATGATGCCGGTCTGGGCCTGCAGGTGGCGGGCGGCGGCGCGGTGCGGGGGCTCGTTCACCTTGCCGGCGCCGCCGGGCAGGATCATGCCGTCCAGGTAGTCCGGGTCGACGAGCAGGACGTCGCCGCGCTGGTTGCGGACGAGAACGAGGCAGCCGAGCCGGCAGATGGGGGGCTTGGCGAGCAGGCGGGGGTCGTGCACGGGGAGTTCACTTCCTGAGAGCGCAGAACAACAGGAGGGCGAAGCAGGCCCACCACAGCAGGCGGGCGAGGAGTTCAGTCGTCATACGTGAGGCGCTCGTAGCGCAGCCCCTTGCGGAGCAGGTCGACAATCCGCAGGAGGTCGAGGGGGCGGGCGGTGAGGTGCAGCAGGTACTCGCACGTGGAGCGGCCGGTGTCCCAGTCCACCTCCAGGGTCGGCAGGTTGACCCGGCCCAGGGCGAGGACGGTGGTGAGGTCGTCCAGGACGGCGGCGGCCTGCCGGCGCTGCTCGGCCGTGATACGGGAGAGGGTCACTGCTCCCCCGGCCGCTTGTGCACCTCGAACAGGCGCCAGGCCGAGAAGGCCTCGGTGAAGGAGGAGAAGCCGCTGCGCTCACCGTTGGGCTTGCACAGCCACGCCCCGGTGCACTCGTTGCGCACCCGGTAGCACCGGGCGTCGGTGTCCCAGCGGACACCGTAGCCGTGAAGGCGGGGGGATTGGTCTTGGGCCATGGGAATGACCTTCCGCAGTCGATGTTTCACGTTCCGTAGGGGAAAGGGTTGCGGAACGGCCCCCTCCTAGGGAAGGATCTGAAGTCGCCAGTTCAGCTTGGTTCAGTTGGGAACGATCATGAACCGCAAGGAACTTGACCCCACGTCATCTCCCTTTGCCCCTCTCGGCATCAGGCTCCGTCGCTACCGCGATGCGGTCGGGATGTCTCAGGCCGAGCTCGGAGCGGCCATCTCCTACTCCGATGCCTACATCTCCAGCATCGAACGCGGCATCCGTCGGCCCAGCCGACGCTTCGTGGAGCTCGTGGACAAGGTCTTCAACACCGGTGGCACGCTCGCCCTGATGCTCGACCAGCTCGAACACAGCATCTTGATAGAGGGATTCCCCGAGTACGCCGAGCGGGAGGCCGAGGCAACGACGATCCGGCTCTTCGAGATCGGCGTCATCGCAGGGCTTCTCCAAACCCCGGACTATGCGGCGGCTTACGAGCAGGCGCCTGTCAGTCGGGGTACCGTCACTCGGCAACAAGCCGACGAGCGCATGCGGTTTCTGCTTACTCGTCAGGAACGTCTCAGCCAGCCTTCCCCACCCTTCGTCCACGCTGTCCTCGACGAGTGGTCTGTACGTCGGCCGATCGGTGGTCCAGCTGTAATGGCCCGGCAGTTGGCCCATCTGGAGGAGCTGGCCAGTCGGCCGCACATGACCATCCAGGTGGCTCCGATCAGCCTCGGCGAGCACCGGCCGTTCGCGCATCCGGTGACACTCCTTACATTGCCGAACCGCTCGCTGCTCGGCTATTCGGAGAGCCACCAGCGCGGCTTTCTAGAGCGTGATGCGGACACCCTCGCTGGCTGGGCCAGGGAGTACGATCGGCTGCAAGCTGAGGCGCTGCCGCTGGCCGCGTCGCTGGAGCTGATCCGCGCAGTACGAAGGGAATTTGAAAGTGCACTTTGACCTTTCCGGCGCTCGCTGGCGTAAGAGCTCGCACAGTGGGCAGGGCGGCCAGTGTGTCGAGGTCGCGGACGGCCACCAGAGCGTCGTCCCGGTCCGCGACTCCAAGGACCCCCACGGCCCGGCCCTCGTCTTCCCCGCCACCGCCTGGCAGTCCTTCATCACCGCAGTCCGCACCGGCGAGTTCGACGCCCGCTGACCCCAGCGCTTCTAGCCCCGCCGCCCCGGCCCCCGGGGCGGCGGGGCCATCTCCACTCCTCCGCCAGGTTCAACTCCCCCGGCCACCGCGACTCCAGGGGTGATCCACGAGTGATCCGGCCGAACCTCCTCCAGTCGAACCTCAAGACCGGCCACGACCGGGAAGTCCTCGCCGCGTACCCGTACCGGTCGGCCTGCCCGCGATCGGTCTGGGCGCAGCTGATCGCCGAGGCGCGGTCCGAGGTCTTCCTCGCCGGGTACACCAACTACTTCGTCTGGCTGGAGCAGCCCGAGTTGCTGCAGACCCTCCGCCGCAAGGCCGAGAGCGGGTGCCGGATCCGCTTCCTGCTCGGCGATCCGGATTCCGACACGACCCGCGAGCGTGAGCAGATCGAGGGACTCTGGTCCCGGGGCCGCGACATCCGCACCGCCCCGCTGGACGCATAGGAAGTCGGACCCGCCGACTTCCCACTCCCCCAGGAGGGAACCGCCATGAACCCCAACTCCCCCATCACCTGGCGCAAGAGCTCGTACAGCACCGACGGCGGCCAGTGTGTCGAGGTCGCTCCCGGTTTCCCGAACGTGATGCCCGTCCGCGACTCCAAGGACCCCCACGGCCCCACCCTCGTGTTCTCCGCCGCCGCCTGGCAGTCCTTCGTCACCGCCGTCCGCACCGGCGAACTCCCCACTCCCTGAAACCGGGAGGACCCGACATGACCGACGGGAGCCGGGCAACATGAACCACTCCGGGATCTGGCTGAGCCGTTACGAGTTCCTCAGCAGCAGCCGCAACGGCACCTTCACCGGGCTGCACCACGTCGTCCTGACGCAGGAGGGCGACCGCATCACCGGACGCTCGCTCCCCGGCGCCTCCTCCAACCCCGATTCCCCGCTGTCCTTCGACCTGACCGTCGACCGGAACATCGTCACCGGCACCTGGGTCGAACAGACCGCACAGGACGGCTACTACCACGGAGCCCGCTACCACGGTGCCGTTCAGCTGCTGGTCGATCCGACCGGTCGGCGCATGGCCGGCAAGTGGGTCGGGTTCGGCAAGGAATTCGACGTGAACACCGGCCCGTGGGCTCTCAGGCTGCTCGACAAGTCCACGACCGACGAAATCCTGGCCAAGTACAGCGCACCACCCGCAGAAGGCCCGGCGCTCCACAACTGACCTGCCTGCTCACGCGCCGCTGCCCCGGGCCCCGGGGGGGGGGGGGCCCCCCCCCCCCCCCCCCCACCCCCACCCCCCCCCCCCCCCCCCCCACCCCCCCCCCCCCCCCCCCCCCCCCCCCCCCCCCCCCCCCCCCCCCCCCCCCCCCCCCCCCCCCCCCCCCGCCCCTGCCCCTCCCGCCACGAGTACCAGCCCCACGCCGACCGCCCTGAGACGCCGGGGTGATGAACCGTGACCCTGCCGAACCTCCTCCGGTCGAACCTCAAGACCGGCCACGACCGAGAAGTCGACGCCGTCGACTTCCCACTCCCCCAGGAGGGAACCGTCATGAACCCCAACTCCCCCATCACCTGGCGCAAGAGCTCGTACAGCTCCGACGGCGGCCAGTGCGTCGAGGTCGCTCCCGGTTTTTCGAACGTGATGCCCGTCCGCGACTCCAAGGACCCTCACGGCCCGGCTCTCGTCTTCCCCGCCGCCGCCTGGCAGTCCTTCGTGACCGCTGTCCGCACCGGCGAGTTCGACGCCCGCTGACCCCAGCGCTTTTAGCCCCGCCGCCCCGGCCACCGGGGCGGCGGGGCCATCTCCACTCCTCCGCCAGGTTCAACTCCCCCGGCCACCGCGACTCCAGGGGTGATCCACGAGTGATCCGGCCGAACCTCCTCCAGCCGAACCTCAAGACCGGCCACGACCGGGAAGTCCTCGCCGTTCGCCCGCACGGTCGGCCACGACTCGCCCCTGATGCACCAACGGCGCAGCGGGGAGAACGGCCTCTTCGACCGCTTCGCCGAGCACATCGAGGAACTCTGGTCCCGGGGCCGCGACATCCGCACCGCCCCGGTGGACGCACAGGAAGTCGGCCCCTCCGACTTCCCACTCCCCCAGGAGGGTGTGCCGGAACGCGGTAGCTGTCACTGAGACATCGGGCCGACCTCGGCGGAACCGTCAGGTGTAACGCGACGGTTGTCACTACTGACTTCGAACGCGTGGTGTCGGGCCGGCGCTCGTCGGTGATCAGGTTGCCTCGGGCGAGGTAGTCGCCTATGAGCGCCTGGCGAACTGGCGGATCGCGAGGTCCGCCGCGGCAAGGAGTTCGTCACGAGGGACGCCGAGGTTGGACTGGACGGACAGGCCGTGCCAGACGGCCTGGACGAGTCCGGTGAGCGCGCTCACCGAGGCGTCGGGGGGTAGCTGCCCCTCTTCTGCCGCCTGCTGAACGCGGGCCAGGAGTGTGCGCTCGTTGTCCTGGTGGAGAGCGGCAATGTACGTGCGGACGTCGATGGTCTCCGCGCTGTCAGCCAACACGGCGCTGGTGACGAGGCATCCGGGATGATGATCGGCAGGCTGGGTGAACTCGTAGACCGAGTGAGTCAGGATGTGGTCCACGACCAGGCGGATGTCGCGTTCGCCGGCGGCCTGTCGGTAGATCTCGCGGTAGCGCTCCGCGTAGGTCTTCACCGCCTCCTCGAACAAGCCTGCCTTGCTGCCGAAGGCGGCGTAGAGGCTGGATGTGGAGATCCCGAGCGCGTGGGTGAGGGCCCGCGTCGAGGTGCCCGAGTAGCCGCTCTCCCAGAAGAGGCGTGCTGCGGAGAGGACGGCTTGCTCGCGGTCGAAGGCGCGGGGTCGGCCAGGGTGCAGCGTGGACATGCCTTGCATTGTAGAGCACCCGCTCCATAATAGAATTATGGAGCAAACGATTCAGAAAACAGTGGCCGTGTCTCCGGAGAGCTGGGTCACGATCGACGTCTACGGCGATGCGGATGCGCCGGGCCTCGTGATGGTGCCCGGAGTCATGAGCGACGCACACACCTGGCGCCACGTCGCCCGTGAGATCCACGCCTGGCCGTCGGTCACTGTCGTCAACCGGCGCGGACGAGTACCGTCGGGTCCGCTGACCCGCGCCTACACGCTCCAGACGGAGATCGCCGACTTGGTTGCGGTGCTGAACGAGGTCCAGGGCGCGGAAGCACTCTTCGGCTGGAGCTACGGCGGCCTGATCGCCCTGATGGCAGCAGGGGAACATCCGGTCCGGCAGGTCATCGCGTACGAACCTGTGATTCGCCCTTTCGCACGCGACGCGCTGCCCGCGCTGGCGGTTGCCGCTGATGACCAGGACTGGGATCGCAGCGTCGAGATCGTCAACACGGACATCTCAGGGTTTCGCAACGAGCATGTCGAAGCCCTGCGCGCGGATCGGCAGGGCTGGTCGGTGCTGCGGCGCTTGAGCGAGCCGCTCCATGCGGAGCTGGCCGCACTCAACGCGTCGCCGGCTCCGGAGAAGCTCGCGCTGCGAGCGGAGCGCACCGATCTCGTCATCGGCGAGGCCAACATCGGCTCGAGCCCCTACGGGACGACATTCGAAAGCATTCGGCGGCGCCTGGACCAGCCCTGCACCTGGGTTCTTCCGGGACAAGGCCATCTCGCCCACATCCACGCACCCGGAGAACTTGGCGAACTCATCGACAGCCTGGCCCGGTGCTGACGGCGGGACCTCACAGCCGGCGAGCGAGCGACTGCAACGAGACGGCAGTGCGTCAGGAGTCCTACACGAAGCCCGTGCCGGCGAGACAGCCGTCGATGACATCCGGGCGGTACTGGATCATCTTGAGTCTTCGCTTCACTGCTCGGGTGATCCGGCTGAGATCGGCGGCAGCGAGGTTGCCTACGTCGCGCTTGACCAGCGACCAGATGCCCTCTTGAGGGTTCAGGTCCGTCCGGCGCATACGTCGGCAACCGGAACACCGTGAGCCAGTCGGTGTTGGCCTCGAAGAACTCCCGCAGCGGCGCCACCAGGTGCATGCGCAGGTTGTCCCAGGGGATGGCGGATGGCGCTCGCGGCGCCGCCAGTTTGGTGAAGGAGCCCGTGCGCGATCCCAGCCCTGCGGGTCGTCCTCCCATAGCCCCCCAACGCTCCCGCCACGAGCGCCGGTTGCCGGTGGTCAGCCGTGCACGTGCAGCCCGAAGCCGGTGCGGCCGGCGGGCTCGAGTCCCTCCTTCAGGTGCAGCGAGGGGATCTCGTAGTCGCCGAAGTTCTGGCGCCGGAACGCGATCGGCTCGGTCGACTCCAGGGTGAGCAGGCGCTGCTTCCAGGCCTTGGCGACGTCCTGGTAGTCCGCGCCGGTCATCCGGTCGGTGCCGTGCAGCACGAACGGCGGCAGCACCTCGATGCCCGGGTAGTAGAGGATGCCGTGCTGGATCGGGAACAGCAGGTCGTCGATCGGGCCGTTGATCCCGCGGGCGGCGTAGTGCGACTGCGGGCCGCCGGTGGTCACCGACAGCAGCGCCCTTCGGCCCGCGAGGGTGCCCTCGCCGAAGCGCTCGCCGTACTTGGTGTCGCTGTGTTCGCCGACGCCGTACGCGAAGTGGTACGTGAACACCCGGTCCACCCAGCCCTTGAGGATCGCGGGCATCGTGTACCACCACAGCGGGAACTGGAAGATGATCGTGTCGGCCCACAGCAGCTTCTCCTGCTCGGCGCGGACGTCCGCGGTGAGCGTCCCGGCGTCGAAGGCCCGGCCGGAGTCCAGGGCGACCTTCAGCGGACTCGAGGCCTGGGGGCCGTAGTCCGCGGCGTCCACGACCGCCTTCCAGTTCATCGCGTACAGGTCGCTCACCCGTACCTGGTGCCCGGCGGCCTCCAGGGTGGTCACCGCGAGGTCCTTCAGCGAGCTGTTGAGCGACGTCGGCTCCGGGTGGGCATGGACGATCAGCGTCTTCACGGGGAACTCCTTCGGATCGGTTGCCTTCGATCCTGGGCGCCGCGGCGCCCGGCGTTCAGGGGCGCCGCTTCCGTCGGACGGGACTTCCTGGTAACGGCAGGGCCACCCTCACGGCCCCCGCCACGGGCTCCGCCGAGGCCATACTGAGGGGCATGGACGATCTTGCGGGCTTCCTGCGGACCCGGCGTTCCCGGGTCGACCCGGCCGCCGTCGGCATCCCCACCGACAGCCGCCGCCGGGTCCAAGGGCTGCGCCGCGAAGAGGTCGCGCACCTGTCCGGAGTCAGCGTCGACTACTACGTGCGCCTGGAGCAGGGCCGTTCGACCCAGCCCTCCGAGCAGATCCTCGACGCGCTCGCCCGCGTCCTCGGCCTCGACGAGACCGAACGCGGACACCTGCACCGGCTCGCCCGGCAGCGCCGCCGGCGGGCGAAGGCGCCGGGCGGGCGGGTCCGGCCGGAACTGCTGCGCGTCCTCGACCTGGTCACCGACGCACCCGCGCTGATCGTGAACCACCGCCTGGACGTGCTCGCCGGGAACCGCCTGGCCGGACTCCTCTACGGCCGACCGATTCCGGGCCTGAACACCGCCCGGCACCTCTTCCTCGAGGAGGCCGAGCACGGCCTCTACGCGGACTGGGAGAACTGCACCCTCGACGTGGTCGGGCACCTGCGCCTGGCCGCCGGCAAGTACCCCGAGGACTCCCGCCTGGCCGCGCTCGTCGGCGAGCTGGCGATGGGCAGCGAGCGCTTCCGCCGCCTGTGGGCCCGCGCGGACGTGCGCGCCCGCACCCACGGACGCAAGGCCTACCGGCACCCGCTGGTCGGACCGCTGGAACTGCACCACGAGAACTTCGCGCTACCGGACGAATCAGGCATCGAGCTGCTGGTGCTGTCCGCTGCCCCCGGCAGCCCCGCCGAGGACGGACTGCACCTGCTCGCGCGCCTGGGCACCGGCCGCGGTGACGCACACCCCGCCGTGGACGCCGCCCGGCTGCGCGGGTGAGCCGACGACGCCGTGGTACCCGCTGAACGGTCCGATGTCCGTGGACGGCGAGGAGTTCTGCTCCCGGGGCGGTGACATCCGCACCGCCCCGGTGGACGCACAGGAAGTCGGACCCGCCGACTTCCCACTCCGCCGCTGCGCCGCCCCGCCCGGCCGGGGCCGTCGGCAGGTCGGCCGGCTCCGGTCAGGATGCGGCGGGCAGCTGCGCGGCGACCTCGGCCAGGACCCGGGCGGCCGGTTCCGGGGCGGCCAGCCACTTGAGGTGGCTGCCGGTGAGCGTGCGGACGGCGTAGCGGTTCCCGGGGGTCAGGGCGTCGGCCTCGCGGATCATCCGGTCCTGCATGGCGAGCGGGATGCTGGTGTCCTCGGTCAGCCGGACGTACGTCCGGGGGATCCGCCCCCAGGTGTCGGGGCGGGCCCGGTCGTCGGGGGTGCCGGCGTCGAGGTTCTCGTCGGGCTGGAAGGTGTTGAGGAGGACCAGGAACTCCTCGTCCGTCCCGTCGGCGAACAGCGCCGCCTTGAAGGCCGCGAGGGCGTCCGGGTCGGCGGTGCGGAAGTTGGAGCGCAGCAGCCCGAGTTCGACGGGGTTGCCGACCAGCGCCGAGGCGAGCGCGGCGGGGTCGACCGCGGCCATCTCGGGTTCGGCGTAGTAGGCGCTGACGTCGAGGTCGACGGGGCACCAGGAGGAGACGTAGACGAGGTGGTCGATCAGGTCGGGCCGCTGGTTGGCGGCGACGGTGGCCGTCAGGCCGCCGCGGCTGTGCGAGACGAGGACGACGGGCCCGTTGCGCTTGGCCCGCTCCAGGATCCCGATCAGGTGCGCGGCGTTGTCGGCGAGCGTGACGCCCTTGATCACCCCGGGCGTCGCGGCGAGTTCGGCGAGGTCCTGCGGCGCCTGGTAGGCGCGCGGGTAGGTCGCGGCGAAGCCGTGTCCCGGGAGGTCGACGGCGACCGAGCGGTGCCCGAGGAGGCCGAGTTCGGCCTGGAGCGGGGCGAAGGAGAAGGAGTTGGCGAACGCTCCGTGGACCAGGACGAACGTGGGCTGCATCTGGGCTGGGACTGCCTTTCCGGGCGGCGGCGGTGTCGGCGGCGGCGGGGCGGCGCAGCCACTGGGGTGGTGTGCGAACAGCTGCCCGCTGCCGGGGGATTCACCCTACTGGGTGAAGATCATCCGCACTACCCCCGGACCGACCGGGCCGGGGCCGGGGCCGACCGGGCCGGGGCCGCCCCGCCACCGACCGGCCGTCAGGTCCAGGGCAGGGAGGAGCGGGTGAGCCAGTAGGCCTCGGCGGGTTCGGGCATGTCGGCGAGGGTGGCGAGGTCGTCCGGGGTGGGGGTGAGGTGGGCGGCGGCGAGGTTGGAGGCGAGCTGGGCGGGGGTGGCGGCGCCGGACAGGACGACGTCGGCCCAGGGCTGGGCGGCGGCGGCCGCCAGGGCGAGGGCGTCGGGGGTGGCGGCGGTGCGGGTGGCGAGGGCGCGCAGGGCGGCGGTGTCGTCCCCGGTGGCGTTGCGCCCGGCCAGGCGGCCGTTGGCCATGCCCTCCTTGACCACGACCAGCCAGCCGGCCCGGTGGGCCTCGGCGAGGGCGGGGGCGGCGGAGGTCTCCAGCAGGTTCCAGGTGGCCTGGACGGCGCTGAACAGCGGACGGCCGTCGACGGTGACGGCCAGGGCCCGGCGGATGGCCTCGGCCTGGGCGGGGCCGCTGGTGGACAGGCCCACCCGCACGCCCTCGGCGGCGAGGGCGGCCAGGCGCCGCTGCAGGGCGGGGTCGGTGAGGGCGGGGCTGTCGGTGGTGACCGAGTGGACCAGGTAGACGTCCAGGTGGGGGCCGAGCAGGGCGCGGGTCTCGCGGATCTGCCGGTCGTACACCGCCGTCGAGTGCTCCTTGACCTCGTGCGCGGTGACGCCGGTGGTGCGCCAGTCGGCCGTGTAGGTGTAGCCCCACTTGCTGCCGACCGTCACCTCGGCGGCGGCCTCCGGGTGTTCGGTGAGCCACTGGGCGAGGAACTCCTCGGCGCGGCCGTAGGAGCGGGCGGTGTCGAAGTAGCGCACCCCGGCGGCGTAGGCGGCGTCGAGAAGGGTGTGGGTGCGCTCGCGCAGGGCCTCGACGGTGCGTTCGGCGGGCAGGTCGGCCGCGCGCCCGAGGGTGATGTAGCCGGGCCGGCCGACCGCCGCGGTGCCCAGGCCGAGCCGGGCCCGGGCCGGGGCGCCGGGGACGGAGGCGGGGGCGGCGGCGGTGGGATCGGTCGGCATGCTGGCTCTCCTCGGGTGGCGCGACGGTGCTCACCTGGGACTTTAGACCGTCGGCAGCGGAGCCCGGGCCTGGGCGGACGGGGCCGGGGCCGGAGCGGACGGGGCCGGGGTGCACGGGGCGGGCTGGGCGGACGGGGCCGGGGCGGCCGACTGGTCCAGGCGCAGCACGAAGTTGACGTAGCCGGGCGGTTTGCCCGGCCAGTGCCGGTCGTTGCTGGTGAGCAGCCGGCTGCGCACGCCGTCGCGTTCGGTGAGCGGTCCCAGGGTGGTGCGCAGGTTGGGTTGCCAGTCGCGGCCGCGCGGGCGGTGTTCCAGGGTGAGGGTCCAGCTCTCGCCGTCCACTTCCAGGACGGCGCCGGGCCGGCCGGGCAGCACCCGGGTGCCGGACGGGCCGCGGACGACCGCCCGTTGGTCGAAGTCGGCGTTGCGGCCGACCACGGTGATGCGCCAAGCGCCGTGGAACCTGAGCACGTTCGCCTCCCGCCCGTCGTGGCGCGCCGTCCGGCGGCGCGCCCCTCGTGGGGGTCAACGGCTGCGGGGTGTGCCGGGGATCAGACGGAGGGTGACCGGGCGGCGGCGGTCACGGGGCGGGGGCCGCCGGGGCGGGGGCCGTCCGGACCGTCCGGGCCGTGCGGGCGGCCCGGACGGTCCGGGCGGGGACCAGGCGCAGCGGAAGGACGAGCCGGGCGCCGGTGCGGCACGGTGGGGGTGCGACACAGCGGGGGTCGACGCCGTGCGGTCCCACGGGGGTTCGGCCCTTCCCGGCCGGGGCGCCGAGGCCGGTCGGGCGGTCCGGCGGAGACGCCAAGTGGCGCCGGTAGAAGCTGGCGTGATGGTGCGTCAGCTCAGGTCGGCGGCGCCTGCGGGTCTGCCCGTCCAGGATGTCAGCCGACGCTGCGCGGGTCAACTGGCGTTGACTGCGGGTATCTTCTGATCCATGCCAGCTGATGCCGTTCGGCTATCGTGACCTGGCCGGCCCTGTCCGTCCGCCGAGGTCGCGGCGCGGAGGGCCCGGGCGTGAGGAAGGTGGGGCATGACGGAGTCGACGGGGGACGGCGTTCGGGTGGGACCGGAGGGCGCTCCACCGGAGCCCGCCGGGGACGGCACCGCGGACACGGGAGCGGACACGGGAGCGGGTACGGGCACGGGCGCCGACGCGGACACGGAGACGGACGCGGGCGCCGACACCGACGCTGGCACCGGCACGGAGGCGGACGGCCCCGCGAGCACGGAGGCCGGCGGGCTGGCGGCCCGGATCGAGGCCCTGTTCCACACGGTGCGCCGCCCCGACCGCGAGCAGTACACCAACGAGGAGGTGGCCCGGGCCTGCCGCGAGGCGACCGGGGAGTCCTTCTCCACCACCTACCTGTGGCAGCTGCGCACCGGGCGCCGGGACAACCCGACCAAGCGCCACCTGGAGGCGCTGGCCCACTTCTTCCAGGTCCCGCCCGCGTACTTCTTCGACGAGCAGCAGGGCGCCGAGATCGCCAAGGAGCTGGCCCTGCTCGGCGCGCTGCGCGACGCGGGGGTGCGCAGCCTGGCGCTGCGGGCGGTGGGCCTGTCGCCGGAGGGCCTGGACACCGTCAGCGAGTTGGTCGACGTGATCGCCCGCCGGGACGCGGCGCGCAAACGCCCCTCGCCCTGAGCGCGGGCCGCGCCACCCCGCGGGGCCTCCGGGCCGCCGGGGTACGGGGCCGCCGGGGTGAGGGGCGGGCGCAGGAGCGTGGGACGCCCGTGCGGAGGCGCCGGGGGAGGAACCGTAGGGGTGGGAGCGGTGAGGGGAGCTCGGGTTGTGGGGTGAGTTGTGGGGCGGCCGGGGCTACCGGTCCTCGCTGCGGCGCTGTCGCCGGATGGCCGAACGGCTGGAGCTGCCGCGCCCGTTCGACCCGGTGGTGCTGCTGGAGCAACTGGCGGTGCGGCGCGGACGGCCGATCGAGCTGCTGCCGGTGCCGGCCCGGCCGCACGCCCCCTGCGGGCTGCTGGTCTCCACCCTGGAGGCGGACTACATCCTGTACGCGGCGGACACCGGTGTGCTGCACCAGCGGCACATCCTGGTGCACGAGATCGCGCACCTGATGCTCGACCACGCCGGCTCCGCGCCGCTGGCCCCGGCCGCCGCGCTGCTGCCCAACCTCTCCCCCGCGCTGGTGCAGCGGGTGCTGGGGCGCACCAGCTACGACGAGCCGCAGGAGCGGGAGGCGGAGCTGCTGGCCTCGCTGATCCTGAGCCGGGCGGAACGGGCCGACGCCGCCGACCAGTCGGGGGCCGGGCGGGCGCCGGCCGGCGGGTCGCTGGACGCGCTGGGCGTCCTGCTGGCCGCCAGGCGGCACGGCGGGCCGAACGACGACGGCCCGAACGACGACGCACCGCAGGACTCCGGGCCGACGGACGAGGGCCCGACGGACGCCGGGCCGCAGGGGCGCCGGCCGTGAGCGAACTCGCCCTCTACCCCGTCGGGTTGTTCTTCGTGCTCAGCTCCGCCCACTTCTCCCGCAGCCGGATCGACTCCCGCGCCGCCGCCCGCTTCACCTGCTACGGCACGGCCCTGCTCGGCACCGCCCTGCTGGTGCTCGCCCCGCCGACCGTACGGGCGGTGCAGGGCACGGGGGTTCCGGTGCTGGCGGTGCTGGTGATCGTGCTGGGCGACGGGCTGCGCGACGGCGCGGCCGCGGCGATGCGGCTGCTCGTACCGGCGCTACGGGCGGCCGACGCCGCGGGCAACGGCACCGGCGACGGCACCGACACTGCCGCTGACGCCGCCGGGCCCGTACGGCGGGAGGTGCGGGGTGGACTGGCCCTGCTGGCCGGGGTGCTGGGGCTGCGGGTGGCGCTGATCACCGCCGCCGCGCCGGGCCTGGCGGGCCAGGACCTGAGCGTCGGCCCCGCGCTGTCCGCCCGGCTGGCGCTGGCCGGGTACACCGCCGTGGGCATGCTGCACACCGCGGTGTGCCTGACCGCGCTGCTGCGCGAGCTGGCCCGGCGCGCCCGCGCGGCCGGCCCCGGGCGGCTGGGCACCGGGCTGCGGCTGGTGGCCGGCGGGCTGGTGGCCGGGCTGCTGTGGAACGCCTGGAGCGTGGACGACGTGCTGCGCGCGGCCGTCACCGGCAGCCAGGACGGTCCCGAGGACCTCCTGTGCGCGGCGCTGGGCGGGCTGTGCGCGGCGCTGATCGCGGCCGGCCTGGCCAGCACCCTGTGGCCCGCGGCGACCGGGGCGGTGCGCGGCTGGCTGCGCGCCCACCGCCGCTACCGGGCGCTCACCCCGCTCTGGCGCGACCTGCACACCGTGCTGCCGGAGATCGCCCTCGACCCGGCCCGCCGGCTGCCGCTGCCCCCGCGCGACCCCCGGTTCGCGCTCTACCGGCGGATCATCGAGATCCACGACGCCCGGCTGATCCTGCGCCAGCACCTGGACCCGCGCGCCGCGCAGTGGCTCGACCGCGCCACCCGGCGCTTCCCGCCGCCCGCCGACCACACCGCCGCCACCGCCGAGGCGGCGTCGCTGGCCGCCGCCCTGGAACTGGCCGCGGCCGGCACCCTGCCCGGGCCCGCCGCACCCGCCTCGCCCGCCGCCGACACCCTGGGTTCCCTGGAGTCCCTGGACACCCTGGACGGGGAGGCCGACCACCTCGCCCACCTGGCCCGGGTCTACGCCACCTGCCCGGCCGTCGCCGAGGTCCGCACCCGCGCCCGCGCCGAGCGGACCCGGGCCGCGACGGCCACGCGGTGACGGACCCTGCGGGCAGGTTCCGTCACCGCTCCCAGTACCACCGGACCGCTTCGAACAGCAGGCCCAGGGGGAAGAGCGGGACCATCGAGAGCAGGCCGGGCCCGGTCCCCTTCGCCGGGACGGGTTCGGGTTCCTCCCTTTCCTCCCGTTCCTCCACCGGGACGGTTCCCGGGTGGTACCGGAAGTGCAGCCTGAGCTCGCCCGGAGCGGTGGCCACCGAGTCCAGGCGCAGCTGCCGGTCCGCCTCGTTCGTGAAGCGTGGCTTCGCCCAGTGCATGGACACGGTGGCGATCGGGGCCTCGTCCGCAGGGGTGCCCTCGAGGGCTGCCGACCAGCTGGAACCGTCGATCCGGTAGGGGTAGTTGACTGCCCGGTCGATGAGGTCGC
The DNA here is from genome assembly GCF_055569135.1 of Kitasatospora sp. NPDC029367. Lineage (NCBI taxonomy): Bacteria > Bacillati > Actinomycetota > Actinomycetes > Kitasatosporales > Streptomycetaceae > Kitasatospora > Kitasatospora sp. NPDC029367. The sequence goes on along the minus strand of NZ_JBVHYH010000022.1, from coordinate 45,796 downwards.
CCAGGGTGGTCGTTGGGTCGACGGTGAAGTCCCAGTGGTGTGGTGGGTCGTCTCCCGGGTGCAGGCTGTCGCGCGTCAGGATCACTCGCATGCCCGGCACGCTAGCCCGGCGAACCGATTATCGTCAATCTGACGCAAACCTCCCGGGTGGAGCCCCGCCGCCTCCGGACCGCGACGGCCCCGCGGTGACGGGCCGGCGGTGACGGCCCCGCCGTGAACCGCCGCGGGCCACCGGGGGCCGCCGTGGGCCGCCGTCAGGCGTCGAGCAGTTCGGTGACCAGCCGCACGGCCTCCGGCACCTCGACGTGGTCGTCCGGGGCGGCGCCGAAGTGCCCGCCGGTCGCGGTCACCACGGCGGTGGCACCCAGGCCTCTGACGAACAGCCCCACGTGCTCGGCGGGGTCGGGCTGGTTCACCGGGTCGTCCATGGCCTGCAGAACCCGGAAGCCGCGCGCCGTACGCCGGATCCGCTCCCAGTCGAAGCCGCCCTCGAAGAACCCCGCGAGCAGCTCGTAGCCCACCTCGTGCGCCGAGGCGGCCACCAGCACCACCCCGGCGAACACCCCGTCGGCCTCCGGGTCGTGGCCCTCCAGGAAGCGCAGCACGTTGACCGCGCCGATGCTGTGCCCGACCAGCACGGTCGACCCGGCCGGCCCCGCCGCCCGGACCGCCTCGCCGTAGACCGCGCGCCAGGCCTCCCGCTGCGGGGCGGCGGCCTCGGGCAGGCGCGGCACGGTGACCCGGTGCCCGGCGGCCTCCAACCGCTCGGCCAGGTACGGGAACCAGACACTGTCGTCGCTCGCGCCCAGGCCGTGCGACACCACGATCTCGCTCATGTGCGATCCACTCCCCTTGAATCCTTCGGACCCTTCCGGATCCTTTGACCCTCAATCGAAACGCTCCGTCGCGTTTCGATTGAACGGTAGCACGCTGCTACGGTGACGGGGTGCCAACCGCAGAAACCCCCGGCCGTCGCACCGGCGGCCGCATCCGCAGCCAGGACGCCCACGACGCGGTCCTGGCCGCCGCCGTCGAACTCGTCGAGGAACTCGGCTACCAGGCCGTCACCGTCGAACGGGTCGCCGCCCGCGCCGACGTCGCCAAGAGCACCATCTACCGATGGTGGAAGTCCAAGGCGCCACTGGTGCTGGACGCCTACCGCACCGCCGTCGAACAGCGGATGCCCGAACCCGACACCGGCACCCTGGCCGGCGACCTGACCGCCTTCACCACCGCCCTGTACGGCGTCGCCTCCCACCCCCTGCGGGTGCGCACCCTGCGCGGCCTGATGGCCGAGGCCCAGCTCGACCCCGCCTTCGCCGAAGCCTTCCGCCAGTGGGTGCAGAGTCGCCGCGAGGTCGTGCTCACCCTGCTCGCGCGCGGCGTCCAGCGCGGCGAACTCCCGCCCGCCGCCGACCTGGAGACGGCCACCGACCGGCTCTTCGGCCTCTTCTGGTACCGGCTGATGGTCGGCCACCAGCCACTGGAACCCGCCCAGGCCGCCGACCACGTACGGCAGTTGCTGGACGGCCTACGCGCCGGGCGGGCGGGCTGACCGTACGACACCGCGTCGGCCCAGCCCGTGCGTCAGTCCCACCAGAAGCCCCAGTGGGCGGCGTCGACCAGGTCCTCGGCGTAGCCGGCCAGGCCCTCCTCGGCCCCGAGGACGTTGTCCGGGCAGAACGCGGCGTGCTCGGCCGCCACCAGCAGCGCCTCCGCCCGGCTCGTCGGCGGCGCCGCGACGCTCAACTCCACGGAGGCGGCGCCCACTTCGACGAGGCGGGCGCCGAAGCGCTGCTGCCAGCCGTGCAGTACGGCGGCGATCTCGCCGGTGTCGCCGTGGCCGTTGGTGCCGTTCCAGCCGCAGGCGGCCAGCGCCTGGGCGCCGCCGTCCGCGCGGACCAGGCCGATCCGCAACGAGGGCCGGGCGCGCAGCAGTTGGCGGGCCAGGCGGTCGGCGCACTCCTGCGGGTCGCGCTGCGGCACCAGGGCGGGGGCGGGACCGGGCCAGGTGTCGCCGTAGGGGGCCAGCGCCTCCAGCAGGTCGGCCCGGTCCTGCGGGTCGCCGCTCGGGCACCACAGCAGCGACTTCTCCCACCACTCGCGCAGCAGGGCCGCCACGTCGTACCGGTCCGCCCGGAACTCCCCCGGCCCGCCGGGCTCCCCCGACCCGCCGGGCTCCCGCGGTTCGCCGGGTTCGAGTCCCAGGTCCCGCGCCTCCAGGTGCGGGACGTCGTTGCCGGGCGCCAGCAGCAGCGGCCACAGCCCCGAGCGCGCGTGCTCCCGGCGCAGCCGCTCCCACGCGCCCTGCGGCGCCGGCCCGTCGCTCACCCACAGCGACGGCACCACCTGACGCCCCGGCAGCTGTGGCGCCGTACGGCCTTCGGCGCTGCGGTCGGGGAAGCGTCGGCGCAGGTCGCGGAGCAGCTGGGAGTCGATCATGCCCCCACGGTAGGGGTCCGCACCGACAACGCCCCCAGCAGGCCCGCCCCACCCCGTCGTCCGCCTCGACGCCGCCGGGGTCGTGCAGCTGCCCGCGCAGGACCCCGGCCCTCACGGGATCCTCGTGCGGTCCGGGCGCGCGGGGGCTCGGGAGGCGGTTCTAGGCTGATGAGAGGAGTGCGGCGGCCGGTCCGTCGTGTCCCGGGGGTCTGCGCTGGGTGGCTGGAGGTGGGGCATGGGTGGCGCGTCCGATGGGCGTCGGGTGAGGGTGCTGGCGGCGGCGGTGCTGCTGGCCGCGGGCGCGGCGGTGGTGCCCGGGGCGGGGGTGGCCTCCGCCGCCGGGAGTGCGCCGGTGCGGGCCTGTCCGGTGCGGGCCGGTGCGCCGGGGCCGCCGCCGGGGGCCGTACCGGCCTCGGTGCCGGTGCCGGACGGGGTGGACGTGCCGGGGACGGCGGCGGTGTACGGCGCCCGCTACCCCGGTGAGGTGCACTTCCTGGTCGCGCCCGCGGGCTGGACCTGCGACGCGGTGTTCTTCGCCGGGGACGGCGGCCAGCAGGCCTACGTCCACCCCGGCGCCCCGGCCGCCGACCCGGCCGGCACCCGCTTCGACGCGGTGGTGCAGGCCGTGTTCGTCAGCGGCGGCGCGCAGACCGAGATCGACCTGGCCTGCGGGCTGCTCCCCGCGGCCGGGGCCGCCCCCGCCATCTGCAACGCCCCGCAGCGCTCGCCCGCGACCCTGGTGCACCCGCTCCCCACCCGGGCCCCGGGCCTGCTGCTGGCGGCCGTCGGTGTCCCGGCGAACGCCCCCGAGCCCAACCTTCCGGCCGCCGGCGGGCCGAACCGTACGGTCGCCCTGGTCACCTTCCAGTCGCCCGGCGGGCCCGCCCAGGAGGTCAGCTGCGCCCTCCCGGCGTCCGCCTCGCCCGTCGCGACCTGCCGGGCCGCGCTGGGCCACCTGCTGGCCACCGGGGCCGCCGCCGGGCAGCTCACCCGCGCCGACCTGGCCGCGGCCCTGGCGGACCTGGACGCCTTCGTGGGCGGCTACCTCGCGCCGCAGCCGTAACAGCGGCCGCCGGCCGTCAGCCGGACTGCCCGACGACCAGCCGTACCAGTGCGACCGCGTCCCTGAGGCTGAGGCCGGGGTGGGCGCGGCGCAGTTCCCGTACGGCCTTGACCTCGGCCGTGCGGGGGTCGATCCCGGCGTGTGCCAGGACGCTGCGGGCCCAGTCCACCGGGGTCGGGGCGGCGGGCGGGACGAAGTCCTCGACGATCCGCAGGGCCCGGCGCAGGCCCGGCTGTTCGACCTGGTCGGCGGTGTCCAGGGCGGCGTGCAGGGCGGCCCTGAGCGGTTCGAGGCCGGCCGGCTGCGGGGAGCCGGGCAGGGGGACGAGCATGGTGGTACCTCTTTCTTCTTCGGGGCCAGGGGGTCAGTGGGCGCTCATGGCTCAGTAGGCGCTCTTGGCCAGGCGCTTGCGCTCGCGTTCGGACAGCACGGAGCCGGACTCCTTGCGGGCCATCCGGCGCAGCAGGCCGGGGGCCAGCAGGAAGCCCGCGAGGGCCCAGCACAGCAGCACGCCGGTGATCTGCGGGTGCTGCCAACTGCCGGACACCTCAAGGGCCTTGGCGCTGTCGGGCAGCAGGGCGGAGCGCACTCCCTGGGCGATCCAGCGCAGCGGGAAGACCGAGCCGACGGCCTGGAGGGCGGTGGGCAGGTTGCGCAGCGGGGCGAAGGCGCCGGAGATGAACATCAGCCCGAGCATGGGCATCATGTACAGCGCGAGGGCCTCGCGGGCCGGGGGCAGCAGGGCGCCGATCGCGGCGCCCATCGGGACGACGGCGGCGGTGCCCAGCAGCAGGGTGAGGGCCAGGGTGAGCCACTGTCCGGGGGTGGCGGGCAGGTCGGCGTGCAGCAGCAGGGCGCCGCCGGCCAGCAGCAGGAGGATGGAGGCGCCCATGGTCACCAGGACGAAGAGCGCCTTGGCGACCAGGTAGGCGGGCATCGCCCCGGGGACGCCGCGCAGGCGCAGCAGGGTGCCGTCCTCCCGGTCGCCGGAGAGGAACTGGGGGACGGTCATCAGTCCGAACATGAAGACGGTGGAGGCGATGCCGCCGGCCAGGCTGAGCTGGGTCAGGGCGTCGCCGGAGCCGTCGGCGCCGTGAGCGCCGTCGGAGCCGGAGCGCCAGTAGGAGACGGCGAGGAAGACCAGCGGGGTGGTCAGGTAGGAGTAGAAGTCCTTGCGGCTGCGCAGGAGTTGGCGCAGTTCGACGGCGCCGCGGCGCAGGCCGAGGACGTAGGGGTTCACGGGCTTCACGGGGTTCACGCGGCCTCCGCCGGGTCGGTCGAGGGGGTGGCGGCGACCATGCCGAGGTAGGTGTCCTCCAGGCTGGGGCGGCGCACCTCCAGGTCGGGGATCGGTCCGCCGAGCCGCTGGTGCAGGTCCCAGACCGTCTGCGAGGGGTCGGCGGTGCGCAGGCTGCGCGGGGTGCCGTCGGGTTCGCTCCAGCGCACCTCGGACTCGGCCCGGGCGGCTTCGGCGAGTTCGGCCAGGGTGCCGCAGGCGGTGAGGCGGCCGGCTTGCAGGATGCCGATCCGGTCGGCCAGTTGCTGGGCCTCGGTGAGGTCGTGGGTGGTGAGCAGGATGGTGGTGGCGCGTTCGTCGCGCAGTTCGCGCAGCAGGGCGTGGAAGTCGCGGCGGGCCTCGGGGTCGAAGCCGGCGGTGGGTTCGTCGAGGAAGAGCAGGTCGGGGCGGCCGACCAGGCCGAGGGCCACGTCGAGGCGGCGGCGCTGTCCGCCGGAGAGGGTGGCCGCGGTGCGGTCGGCCTGGTCGGTGAGGCCGACCCGGGCCAGCAGTTCGGCGGGCTCGTAGGGGTCGGGGTAGTAGCGGGCGAGGTGGCCGAGCAGTTCGCCGACGCGCCAGCGGCCGTGGTCGCGGCTGGACTGCAGGACGATCCCGATCCGGGCGCGCCAGGCGGGGTCGTCGCGGGCCGGGTCCTGTCCGAGGACGGTGACCTCGCCGGCGGAGCGGCGGCGGTAGCCCTCCAGGATCTCGATGGTGGTGCTCTTGCCGGCGCCGTTGGGGCCGAGCAGGGCGAAGAGTTCGGAGCGTTCCACCCTGAGGTCCAGGCCGTCCAGGACGTCCCGGCTGCCGTAGCGCATCCGCAGTCCGGACGTCAGGATCGCCGGTTCTCCCCCGGGCCGTTCGTCTCCGGAGCGCTCGGCCGCGCGCTCCTGCGGCGTCGTCGTCGCGGTCATGTCCTTGCCTCCCCCTTGCACATGCCCGCCACGCTAGTACTTGCCCGGCGGGAAAGTAAATGCCAGGATCTCCGGTGCTGTCAGAAGCCTTCCGGTACCGGGGAGTTGGAGCATCAGGTGAGCGTTCACGACATCGCCCCCGAGGACGCCCTCGCGTCCTTGCGCACCGCGCAGCGGGCCCGGGCGGCGGCCCGGCGGCCCAACCCGCTGCCCGCCTGGTACCCGGCCACGGCCGCGGGCCTGTTCGGGGCGGGCTTCGCCGGGATCGGCCTGTCGGTCCTGCTGCCGGAGCGGCTGTGGATCGTGACGGCGCTGCTGCAACTGGTGGCGGCGCTGCTGCTGGTGGGCCACGTGGTGGTCAGCCACCGGGTCGAGCACCGGCCGGGCATCGTCGCGGCGCTGCCGCGCGGGGCCGCCGGGCTGCGCGCGGCCGCGCTCCAGCTGCTGCCGCCGGCCGCGGCCGGGGCGCTGGCCCTGCCCTTCGGCCTGCCCGGGTTCCTGCTCACCCTCGGCCTGGCCGGGGGCCTGACCCACTTCCTGCTGCTGCGCCGCAAGCGGGCGGCCGGGGCGGGCGCCGAGTGAGCGCCGAGCCGCCGCCGGAACCGGCCTTCGACGAGCTGATCCACCAGCCCACCCGGCTCGCCGTGGTCGCCTTCCTGTCCGGCTGCGCCGAGGCGGAGTTCCGCGCCGTACGGGAGGGCTGCGGGATCTCGGAGTCGGCGCTGAGCAAGGTGGCCGCCACCCTGGAGGCCGCCTCCTACGTCAGGCTGCGCCGCGGCTACGTCGGCAAGCGGCCCCGCACCTGGCTGCGCCTGACCCCCGAGGGCCGCCGCGCCCTGGCCGCCCACCTCGCCGAGTTGCAGCGCATCGCCGCCTCCGCCACCGCCCTCGGCGCCGCCCTGGAGCAGGCGGCGGCCGAGGGATAGCCCGGGCGGGGCCGCGTATCCGGCTCACGGCTTCCTTCCGTGTGAGGCGGCGGGCGCGCATTCGCACCACACCACCTTCCCCACCCCGCCCGGGCGCGGGAAGCACCCCCACTCGCCGGCCAGGGCCGCCACCAGGAGCAGCCCGCGCCCTCCCCCGGCGGCGGGGTCGGGCCGCCGGGGCACGGGTGGCCGCTCGCCCGCGTCGTGCACCTCGATGCGCAGCCGGGTGGCGTTCAGATCGAAGGACACCCAGATCAGCCGCCCCGGCAGGCCCGAGTGGAGGACGGCGTTGCCCACCAGCTCCGAGGTGAGCAGCTCGCCGACCTCGCGGTAGCGGTCGCCGTCCGCCACCGTGGCGAGCAGCTCGCGCAGCATCCGCCGCGCGAGCGACGGCGAGCGGCGCGATCGCGGGAACCAGCAGCCGCGGTGGGCGGACGGACTGACGGGCGCATCGGTTTCAGGCATGGCGGAGCCACCTCCGGTGGGGTTGGGGATCAGGATCGGGCGAGAACGCCCGGCAACGGATCGAGGCATGACGAACCGACCGTTCACGAGCGCCTGGCCGAGCTTGCTCGCACGGCCAACAAACGGCGGCGCGGCAGTGGCTGGTGGAACGAGTACGGCGACGTGCTCGCGGACACCTACCGCGACTTCGTCGCACTGGAGGCCGTGGCGTCCTCGGTGCGCACGTTTCAGAGCCAGATGATCCCGGCACTGTTGCAGACCCCGGACTACGCACGCGCGCTCACCGCGGCGGGCCGCCGCTGGAAGCGGCCGGAGGAAGTCGAGCAGTTCGTGACCGTTCGCTTGCGGCGGCAGGAACGCTTGACCGCCGACCCGCCGCTGTTCCTCTCGGTCGTGCTCGCCGAAGGTGCTCTGCGCCAACAAGTCGGCGGGCCTGCCGTCCTGCGGGATCAGCTCGCGCACTTGGCGCATGCGGCATCATTGCCCAACGTGACGATCCGGGTGGTTCCGTTCAGCGTCGGCGCGCACGCCAGCATGGCCGGGCCCTACGTGATCCTGGGATTCCCTTCCGAGGCCGCGATGGATGTCGTTCTGCTGGACAACCCGTCGGGATCCATGTGGCTCGAGGGTGCGACGGAGGTGCAGGCGTACTCGGAGCTTTGGGACGATGCCTCCACGAAGGCACTGCCGCCTACGGAATCCCTGCAACTGATCACCTCTATCAAGGATCTCGACGCATGAGGCACATACCCGACTTCTCCACCGTCACTTGGCGCAAGAGCTCGTTCAGCGGCCCCGACAACGAATGCGTCGAAGTCGCGGACGGGCTCCCGGGCGTGCTTCCCGTCCGCGACTCCAAGGACCCGCAGGGGCCCTCGCTCCTCTTCAGCGCCGACGCCTGGAGCGCCTTCATCGCCGCCGTCCGCGCGGGGGACTTCCCGGCGTAGGAAGTCGGCCGGGCCGACTTCCTGTGCAGGGAGCCGGCGGATGCCGTTGGGCGGCCCGGCCCGGGCGAACCTGGCCGGGCCGCCGTTGCTGTGCGCTCCCCGGGCGGCGGGGCGGCCGGGGGCTGTCGGCGGGAGGGAATATCGTCCGTCTTCGTCGAGCGTGTCGATCCACGGGCGCGCCGTTCGACCTTGGGTTGGAAGGGGCCGGAAGGCGGCCCCCCGTCGAAGGAGGTCTGTGATGGCGAAGTACATGCTGATCATGCGGGGCACGGACGAGTCCATGGCGAAGATGATGGAGATGCCCTTCGAGGAGATGCTGGAGACCGTGGGGCGCTTCAACGAGGAGCTGATCCGGGCGGGCGTGCTGGTGGCCGCCGAGGGGCTGGACGACCCGTCGCAGGGCGTGGTGGTCGACTACAGCGGGGAGACGCCGGTGGTCACCGACGGCCCGTACGGGGAGACCAAGGAACTGTTCGGCGGCTTCTACCTGATCGACGTGGCCTCCAAGGAGGAGGCCGTGGAGTGGGCCAAGCGGATGCCGGCCCTCCCCGGCTCCAAGTGCGAGGTGCGCCGGGTGCCGAGCATCGAGGAGTTCCCGCAGGACAACGAGTGGATCGTCAAGGAGCGGGCCTGGCGCGAGCGCACCGGCCAGCTCTGATGCCCGCAGCCACCGACGGCCCCGGCAGCCCGCCGGACGCCGAGGCCGCCCGGCGGGCCGTCGAGGCGGTGTGGCGGATCGAGTCCGCCCGGATCGTGGGCGCACTCGCCCGCTACACCGGGGACTTCACGCTGGCCGAGGACGTCGCCCAGGAGGCACTGGCCGAGGCCCTGGTCTCCTGGGCGCGCGACGGCGCCCCGGCCAACCCGGTGGGCTGGCTGCTGGCCTGCGCCCGGCGCCGGGCCATCGACGCCTTCCGCCGCGCCTCGGCGCTGGACGAGCGCTACGCCGCGCTGGCCGGCGGCCTGGCCGAGGGCCAGTTCAGCACCGGCTCGGCGACCGGGCCCGAACCGGCGCCGGAGCTGCCGTTCGACCCCGACCGGGTCGACGACGACGTCCTCGCCCTGATGTTCACCGCCTGCCACCCGGTGCTCTCCCCCGAGGCCCGGGTGGCGCTCACCCTGCGGGTGGTGGGCGGCCTGTCCAGCGAGGAGATCGCCCGGGCGTTCCTGGTGCCGGTGCCCACCGTGCAGGCCCGCATCACCCGCGCCAAGAAGACCATCGCCGCCGCGCACGTCCCCTTCGAGCTGCCGCCGACCCGGGAGCGGCGGGCACGGCTGGGCGCCGTCCTGAGCGTCCTGTACGTCGTCTTCACCGAGGGCTCCACGGCCACCGCCGGCGCCGACCTGCTGCGCACCGACCTCGCCTACGAGGCGCTGCGGCTGGCCCGGACGCTGGCCGCCCTGCTGCCCGAGGAGCCCGAGGTGCACGGGCAGCTCGCCCTGTTCGAGCTCACCGCCTCGCGCTTCCCGGCCCGCACCGGCCCGGACGGGGAGGCGGTGCTCCTGGAGGACCAGGACCGGCGCCGCTGGGACCACTCGGCGATCCGCCGCGGCCTGGCGGCCCTGGGCCGGGCCGCCGCCCTGGGCCGGGCCGCCGCCCTGGGCCGGGGCCTGGGCCCGTACGGCCTCCAGGCGGCGATCGCCGCCTGCCACGCGGCGGCGCCGTCGGTGGCCGACACCGACTGGGAACGGATCGTGCTGCTCTACGAGGCGCTCGGCCGGGTGGCGCCGTCCCCGGTGGTCGAACTCAACCGGGCGGTGGCCGTCGCGATGGCCGAGGGACCGGGACCGGCGCTCGCCCTGGTCGACGACCTGGCCGTCTCCGGGCGCCTGGCCGGCTCCCACCTGCTGCCGGGCGTGCGCGGCGAACTGCTGACCCGCCTCGGGCGCACCACCGAGGCCCGGGCGGAGCTGGAACTCGCCGCCCGGCTGTGCCGCAACACCCGCGAGCGGGCGGTGCTGCTGCGCAAGGCGGCCGCGCTCGACTCCGTGGGGTGACCGTACCGCCCCGGGGTGACCGTACGGCCCCGCGTCCGGTTGTCGGACGCGGGGCCGTACGGCTCTGCCGTTGAGCCGTTCAGCACTGCGGCCGGCGGCCGTGGTTGGCCCCGCGCCTGGCCCGGGCCTTCTTCTTGCGGCGGCGCTTCGACGACATGGCGACTCCTCTCGCAACCGGCCCCCTGGTCCCCCGGCCTTGGGGCCCCCGGCCTTCCACCGTTCCACACCCGGGCCGCCCCGGCCCGTCGAAGGGCCCCCGCCGCCCTCGCCGCCCCCCTCGCCCCCCTCTCCCCCGGGCCGAACGCTCAGGCCCGGCCCGCCAGGGCGGCGCGCCAGGCGGGGCTGTCCACGTAGTGGTTGTCGAAGCGCTCGGCGGAGGCGGCGATCGCCCCCGGGTCGGCCTCGCCGCGCATGACCGTCCCCAGCAGGCGCAGGTAGTCGAAGCGGTCCATGCCGGGGGCGAACACGAACAGCACGTCGGCCTCGGAGCCCGGGGCGGCGGCGAAGGCGTGCGGGGTGTTCGGGGGCACGGCCAGGAAGTCGCCCGCGTTCAGGACGGTGACCTCCTCCCCGACCAGGACCCGCAGCGAGCCGCTGATCACGAAGAACAGCTCCGTGGCCCGGGTGTGGAAGTGGGCCGGGGCCCCGACCGCGCCCCGGGCGAAGGCGGAGCGGTAGACGGTGAAGCCGCCCTCCCCCGGGGCCGTCTCGGCGAGCAGGGTCATGGTGGCGCTCGGGTCCGCGCAGGTCTCGGCCTCGCCGTGGCGGGCCAGGACCGGGGCGGTGGCGGGGGCAGCGGGGGCGGTGGCGGTGTTCTTCTTCGTCGTCGTCATGTGACCAGGCTAGGAGCGGAAAGACCCACGATCAGGGGGCAATCGATCACCGTTTCCATGGGTCAATTCCGTTCGCGGGGCCCGTGGCAGACTGCCCCGATGACGACCGCCGCACCGAACGACCCGCCGAACGACCCGCCGAACGCCGCGCCGACCGACGACGAACTCCTGGACCGCCAGCGCGCCCTGCAGGCCGAGGCCGACGCCGTCCACGCCGATCTGGGCCTGGACGCCCTGCTCGGCGCGCTCGGCACCCCGGTGCGGGTGGGCAGTTCGGCCCTGGGCCTGATGGTGCGCCGGGACCTGGACGTCACCGTGGTGTGCCCGCGCCTGGACGCCTCCGTCCACGAGCGGGTGGCCGCCGCCGGGGCGCGTCTGGCACTGCACGAGCGGGTACGGCAGGTGCGCCTGCGCAACGACACCGGCGCCTGGAACGAGGACCCGGCCGCCTACCCCGACGGCCTCTACCTGGGCCTGGACCACCGCTGCCCGGCCGGGTACGACTGGACCCTCGACCTGTGGTTCGTCGACGACCCCGACCGCCAGCCCGACCTCGCCCACCTGCGCGACCTGCCCCCGAGGCTCACCCGGCAGACCCGCACCGCGATCCTGCGGATCAAGCACGCCTGGGCCGACCGCCCCGAGTACGGGCGCAGCGTGCGCAGTTGGGGGATCTACCGGGCCGTCCTGGACGAGGGGGTGCGCACCCCGGAGGAGTTCGAGCGCCACCGCGCCGGGCTCTCCTGAGACTCTCCCGAGCCCGTCGTCCGCCGCCCGCCGTCCGCCGGGTCCGTCACTGGCCCACGCGGCCGTCCACGCACTCGCGCAGCAGGTCGGCGTGGCCGCAGTGGCGGGCGTACTCCTCGATGCGGTGCACCTGGAGCTCCCGGACCGAGAGCCGCTGCTTGCCGAGGCGCTCGCCGAGGTCCGGGTGGGCGGCCAACGCGGCGTCCAGGGCGGCCTGTTCGCGTTCCAGGTCGCGCCAGGCGGCCTCGACCAGGGCCGGGTCGGGGAGCGCTCCGTCGAAGTCGGCGTCGCGGGGGCCGTAGAGCTTGGGCTGCGGCTCGTCCTCGCGGATCCAGTTGTGCCAGTGGCGTTCCACCTCGGCCAGGTGGCGCACCAGGCCGAGCAGCGACATGGTCGAGGGCGGCACCGAGCGCCGGGCGAGCTGCTCGGCGTCCAGGCCCTCACACTTCATCCGCAGGGTGTGGCGGTAGTTGGTCAGGTAGTCCTCGATGGTGGCGGCTTCGCCGTCCGGGGAAGGGCCTTCGCTGTTGCGCGGGTCGTCGGCCGGGTCGGCCCACATGTCGGGGTAGACGGTGGCCTGGGTCCATCGCTCGGGTCGCTCGCTCATCCCCGCATGCTCGCCCACACTCCCGTCGCGTTCAACCCGGTTTCCCTGCGGCCGGATTCGGGACTGCCGGCCGGTTCGGGGGCGGCGGGCCGGTTCGGGGACGGCGGACCGGTTCGGGGGCGGCGGGCCGTCAGTCGCGCCGGCCGGCGCGCGCCGCTTCGCGCAGGAAGCCGAGGAAGCCCGTCACGGCGGGTGGCACCCGGCGGCCCCGGAGGGTGGCGGTGCGGACGTGGCGCACGGGGGTGTCCTGGGGGTGGAGGGGGACCAGGGCGATGTCGGGGCGGGCGGCGCGGGCGGCCAGGGCGGGGATCAGGGTGGGGCCCAACCCTGCGGCTACCAGGCCGAGTTTGGCGGCCCAGGCGCCGACGGCGTACTCGATGCGGGGCTGGAAGCCGCTGCGCAGGCAGGCGGCGAGCAGGGTGGATCCGGGGTCGCGGCGGGCGGCGATCCAGGGTTCGTCGGCGAGTTCGGCCAGTCGCAGGCGGCGCCGGCCGGCGAGCCGGTGGCCGCGCGGGAGGGCGACCAGGACGGGGTCGCGCAGCAGCGGGCGCAGGTCGAACTGGTCGGTGTCGTAGGCGTCCTGGGGGTTCTCGGCGTAGGAGGCGACCACGGCGAGGTCGATGGTGGCGTCGGCGAGGCGCTCCAGCAGGTGGGTGCTGAGGCCTTCGGTGAGGGTGGTCTCGACCTGCGGGTGGGCGGTGCGGAAGGCGGCGAGGGCGGCGGGGACGAGTTCGGCGTTGGCGCTGTCGAAGGCGCCCACCCGCAGGCGTCCGGCGTCGAGTTCGGTGAGGGCGACGAGGTCGCGGCGGGTGGTGTCGAGGCGTTCCAGCAGGGCCTCGGCGTGCGGGAGCAGGGCGCGGCCGTGTTCGGTCAGCCGGACTCCGCGGGCCAGGCGGTCGAACAGCGGGGCGCCCAACTCGGCTTCCAGGGTGGCGATCTGGCGGGAGACCGCGGACTGGGTGAAGCCCAGGCGCTCGCCGGCGGCGGTGAAGGAGCCCAGGTGCGCGACGGTGCGGAAGACGTCCAGCCAAGCCATGTCCATTGGGCATGAATACCATGCGAGACATTCGTTTGTCGCCTGGCTCGGGAGTGCCTAGCGTGGGGGCCATGGAAAAGATCGCCTTTCTGGGCCTGGGCCGGATGGGGCTGCCGATGGCCCGTCGCCTGGCCGCCGCCGGCTACCCGTTGACCGTGTGGAACCGCACGCCCGGCCGGGCCGACGGCCTGACCGAGGCTTCGAGCCCGGCCGAGGCCGTGGCCGGGGCCGGCATCGTGGTCACGATGCTCTCCGACCCGCAGGCCGCCGCCGAGGTCGCCGGACGCTTCACCGCCGCGCTGGCCCCCGGCACCCTGTGGATCGACATGTCCTCGATCGGCCCGCGCGCCGTCGCCGGGCTGCGCGGGCAACTGCCGGACGGCGTGGCCCTGGTGGACGCCCCGGTGCTGGGCAGCGTCGGCCCGGCCGCCCGCGGCGAGCTGACCGTCTACGCGGGCGGCGAGGACGTTGACCTGGAGCGCGCCGAGCCCGTGCTGTCCCACCTGGGCCGGGTGCGGCGCTGCGGGGGCCCCGGTGCGGGGGCGGCGTTGAAGGTGGTGGTGATGGGCGCGATCGTCACCTCGGTCGCGGTCCTGGACGAAGTGCTGTCGGTGGCGGGCGAGTTGGGCGTGCCGCGGGAGCAGGCGCTGGAGGTGCTGGCGGCCGGGCCGCTCGCGGGGGTGGTGGCCCGGGCGCGCAGCACGGAGTCGGACTTCCCGGTGCGGCTGGCCGCCAAGGACCTCGCCCTGGCGGGCGGCGGCCCGCTGCTGGCGGCGGCCCGTCAGGCGCTGCTGGCGGACCCGTCGATCGCGGACCGGGACCTGTCGGCCGTGGTGCGGGCGCTGCGGGAGGACTGAGCCCCGTGGGGGCGGAGCGCCCCGGGCCGGGCCCGAGGCGGCGGCCGGGCCCGAGGCGGCGGGCGGGCCCGGGGCGGAACGGGCCCGGCTCGGAGGAACGTCCAGCCCCGGCCCGCCCCCGGCGCGGGCCACTTGGTGGCCGCCGCCGATGGCCGAGCGCGCGTGTCGTCCGGTGTAGTGGGGGCGTCCGCGCCGACCACCGAGGAAGGGCGCCCCTTGTCCGCTCGCAGCGCCGTGCACGGCGTCGTCCGACTCGCCGGGCCGCGGCTGCCCCTGGTGTCCTTCCTCGCCCGGCTGCCCGCCGCGCTGTGCCCGACCGGGACGCTGCTGATGGTGACCGCGCTGGACGGGGTGGGCCGCGGCGGGGTGGTGGCGGGCCTGCTGTGGGGCGGGCAGGCGATGGGCGGGCCGCTGCTGGGCCGGCTGGCCGACCGGCGCGGCCACCGTCCGGTGATCCTGGCGGCGTCGCTGGCCAACGCGCTGCTGACGGCCGCCCTGGTGGTGGCCTCGGTCGCCGGCCTGGCGCCGGCGGTGCAGGCCGGGTGCGCGGCGCTGGCCGGTTTCACCGTGCCGCAGATCGGGCCGCTGTCGCGCACCCGCTGGATCGCGCTGGCGGGCGGGCGCCGGGACGGCCACCAACTGGTCGGCCCGGCGCTGGCCTTCGACGCGGTGGTGGACGAGACGAGTTTCGTGGCCGGCCCCGCCCTGGTCGGGGTGCTGGCCTGGGCGGTGCATCCGGCGGCGGGCCTGGTGTGCGCGGCGGCGCTGATGGCGCTGTTCGGCACGGTGTTCGCGCTGGACCCCACGGCTCCGGCGGCGGTGGCGCGCGCGGTGGCGGCGGGGCGGGTGCTCTCCGGGCCGCTGCTGGTGCTGGTCGCCGTAACGGTGCTGCAGGGCGTGGTGTTCGGCGCCGCCAACACCGGCGTGCAGTACCTGGCCCGGGGCGACGCGGGCGTCGGCGGCCTGGTCTGGTCGGCGATGGGGGTGAGCAGCGCGGCGGCCGGGGTCGTGCTGGCCTCGTTCGCGGAGCGTTTCGACCTCACCGCGCGGCTGCGCACGGCGGTGGCCGCGCAGGCGGTGCTGCTGCTGGGGCTGCTGCCGGTGGGCGGGGTGGCGGGTGCGGCGGTGGCGGTGGGGGCGGTCGGGTTCGCGGTGGCGCCGGCGCTGATCGCGGTGTTCGGGCTGGTGGAGCGGGTCGCGCCGGCGGGTCGGATGGCGGAGGCGATGACGCTGCTGGGCAGCGGGCTGATCGCGGGGCAGGGCCTGGCGGTGACGGGGGCGGGGCCACTGGTCGGCACGTACGGCCACCTCGCGGCGTTCGCGCTGGCCTGTGCGGCCGGGGCGCTGGCCCTGCTGCTGGTGCTGGCGCTGGTGCGGCTGCGGCGCTTCCCGCCGGCCCGTCCGGCACCGGCCCCGCTGGCGGCGGCCGCGGCCTCCTGACACCCGCGGCCTCCTGACGGCCAAGCCTTCGTGACGCCCGCGCCTTCGTGATTCCCGCGCCTTCCTGGCTCCCGGGGCCGTCAACCGCGTGCCTCCTGCGGATCCCCCCGGGGCCGGTCAACCCCCAGCCCCCCGTTCACCCGGTCAGGGGGGCTGGTGTGCGGGCCGGGGGGCGTGGGCCGTAGCGTCGTGGCGGCGGACGGTGACGGCCCGGGGAGGGCGGCAGGAGTGCAGGTCATGAGGGCTGGACGGGCTGGAGCGGCTGGACGGGGCGGAGCGGCCGGACGGGCGGGACGGGGCGCGGTGGCGTTGGCGCTGGCGGCGGTGGTGCTGGCGGCGTCGGCGTGCGGGGCTCCCCCCTCCGGGGCCGGCCCGGACAGCGCCGACCTGGCCGCACGGGCGCCGCGCGCGGACGCGACCGGCGGGGTGGCGCCGGATCCGGACGGCCGTCCGGTGGCGCTGGTCTACCGGGGCCCGGCGGCCTGCGAGGGCTGCCCGGAGGCGGCACACGACCTGCTGGAGCACGACGGCTACGCGGTGCGCTACATCGGGCCCGCGGAGGAGGTCCGCTTCGGCCCGGACGCGCTGTCCGGCGCGGCGCTGTACGTGCAGCCGGGCGGCACCAACGGGCAGGAGGTGTCCACCGCCTGGCGCCTGTTGCAGCGTGACCCGGGCTTCTCCCCGGAGCTGGTGCGCGCCTACGTGCGCGGCGGCGGGCACTACCTGGGGCTGTGCATGGGCGGCTACCTGGCCGGCCACGACCCCGGCTACGGCCTCCTGCCGGGCGACTCCGGGCAGTACATCGACTCCCGGGGCGCCACCGTCACCGACGAGCAGGACCACCTGGTCGACGTCTCCTGGCGCGGGCAGCCGCGGCGGATGTACTTCCAGGACGGCCCGTACTTCGACGTGGAGGGCCCGGACGCGCGGGTGCTGGCCCGCTACACCAACGACCGGGCCGCGGCCGTGGTCGCCCCGTACGGCTCGGGCCGGGTGGCGGTCACCGGCCCGCACCCGGAGGCCCCGGCCGACTGGTACCGCGACTACGGCCTGCCGGACGAGTCGCCGACCGGCCTGGCCCTGGGCGAGGACCTGGTGCACACCCTGGTGGGCACGGAGCCGAAGTCCTGAACCGGGCCCCGGCCCCCACCCACCCCTGACGTGCCCCCGAGCCGACCCCGACCCCGTCGGCCCAACCCCCGCGCGCACTAGTGCACCGGCCGGCGCCCCCGGAGGCCGCCGGCCTGGGCCGGGCCCGCCCCAGCAGCCGGGGAACCACCCCCCGAGCCGACCCCGAAGCGCCCTAGTGCACTAGTGCAGCAGCCCCAAATCACCGCAGAACACGGCTTGTTGAGCTCCATGCGTACGCCGTACGGTTGCAGGCATGGAGAACACCGACATCCTCGTCTCCGGCGCCGGCATCGCCGGCCCCGCCCTCGCCCACTGGCTGCGCCGCCACGGCTTCCACCCCACCGTCGTCGAGCGGGCCCCCGCCCCGCGCCCCGGCGGGCAGGCCGTCGACCTGCGCGGCGCCGGACGCACCGTCATCGAGCGGATGGGCCTGATGGAGCGCGCCCGCGCGTTGTGCGTGGAGCAGCGCGGCATCGCCCTGGTCGACACCCGCGGCCGGCACACCGCCCGGATGCCCGTGGAGCTGTTCGGGGGCGAGGGCATCGTCTCCGAGCTGGAGATCCTGCGCGGCGACCTCGCCGAGCTGCTCCGGCAGGCCACCGACGGCGTCGAGTACCTGTACGGCGACACGGTCACCGCCCTGGCCGAGGACGCCGACGGCGTCACCGTCGAGTTCGAGAACTCCCCCGCCCGCCGCTTCCACCTGGTCGTCGGCGCCGACGGGCTGCACTCGGCGGTGCGCCGCCTGGCCTTCGGCGCGGAGCCGGAGCACTACCGCCCGCTCGGCGGGCACCACTGCTGGTTCACCGTCCACGACCCGGCGCTGGCCCGCGAGTTGGACCGCTGGTTCCTGATGTACAACGCCCCCGGCGGGCTGGTCGCCACCGCCCGGCCGGGCCGGCTGCCCGGGGAGGTCAAGGCCTCCCTGGCCTTCCGCTGCGGCCCGCTCGCCCTCGAGCGCGGCGACGACGCCGCCCGGCGCCGCCTGGTCGCCGACCGCTTCGCCGGCGCCGGCTGGCAGGTGGAGCGCCTGGTCGCCGGGATGGCCGCCGCCGACGACTTCGCCTTCGACTCCTTCGGCCAGATCCACCTGGAGCGCTACAGCCGCGGCCGGGTCGCGCTGCTCGGCGACGCCGGCTACAGCCCCAGCCCGCTCACCGGCCTGGGCACCAGCCTCGCCCTGGTCGGCGCCTACCTGCTGGCCGGTGAACTCGCCGCCGCGGCCGGTGACTTCACCGCCGCCTACGCCCGCTACGAGGAGCTGATGCGCCCCTACGTGACCCGCGCCCAGGAGCTGCCGCCCGGCGGCGTCGGCGGCTACGCCCCCGACAGCGCCCTGATGATCCGCCTGCGCGCCGCCTCGATGCGCTGGATGGGCCGCTGGCCGCTGCGCGCCGTCCTGGCCGCCCAGTTCGCCAAGGCCGGCGACATCGCCCTGCCCGACTACCCACTGCCCGCCTACCCGCTGCCCGACAACCCGCCGGCCGCCCACCCGGCGCCCGCCCGCACCACCTGAGGCGCGCCCCTCGGGGGGCTTGCACCTCACGCGACGTCAGGAGGGATGCTCGTGCCATGCCCTCCTCCGAACAGACCTGGAAGGTCGGCCCGCTCGCCGAGGCGAGCGGACTGACCGTGCGCACCCTCCACCACTGGGACCACCTCGGCCTGCTCTCCCCCTCCCGGCGCACCGCCTCCGGCCACCGCGCCTACACCGAGCGGGACGTCGTGCGGCTCTACCAGATCCTCGCCCTGCGCCGCCTGGGCCTGGGATTGGAGACCATCGCCACCTGCCTGGACGCCGGCGTGGACGCGCGGCGCCTGGTGCGCGAGCACCTGGCCGCCACCGAGGCCTCGCTGGCCGCGCTGCAGGAGCTGCGCGAGCGCCTGGACCACCTGGACGGCGAGCTCGCCGCCGAACGCGAGCCCGGCACCGAGGACCTGCTGCGCCTGGTGCGGGCCACCGGCGCCACCCGGCCCGCCGCCGACGAGGCCCTGCGCCGCCACCTCGACGAGGACCAGCTGCACGCCCTCGCCGACCACGCCGCCGCCCTCGGCCCGGCCGCCCACTACCTGCTGGAGGTCGAGTGGCCCCAGCTCTACCGCCGGGCCGAGGCGCTGCGCGCCGCCGGCACCGATGCGGCCGACCCCCGGGTGCGGCGCATCGCCGCCCGCCTCGACGAGCTCTCCCGCCTGTTCAGCGGCGGCGACACCACGCTGTCCGCCGCCGTGCGCACCGCCTGGCGCAAGGACCCGGCCGCCCTGTCCGGCGACCCGGCCGCCCCGGCCGACGCCTGGGCCGACCTGCGCACCTTCCTGGACCGGGCCCGCGGAGCCGCCTCGTGATCCCCCGTCGGGCGCGGCTGCGCATCGCCCTGTCCAGCACCCTGCCCGTCCTGGCGGTGACCGTCCTGGTGCTGTTCCCGCTGTCCGTGGCCGGTCTGCTGCCCTGGTCGGTGCCGCCGGCCGTGCTGCTGGCCCAGGCGGTGCAGGCCTGGCTGGTCCTGCACCGCCTGGGCCGCCCCACGGGCGGGTCCTGAGCGCCGCTCGGGCCGACGGCTACGCGGCGCGCGGCTGGTTGAAGCGCAGCATGTTGCCCGCCGGGTCGCGGAAGGCGCAGTCGCGCACGCCGTAGGGCTGGTCCATCGGTTCCTGGAGGACCTCGGCGCCGGCGGCGCGGATGCGCTCGAAGGTGGCGTCGCAGTCGTCGGTGCGGAAGATGACGCCGCGCAGCAGCCCCTTGGCGAGGAGTTCGGCGGCGGCCCGGCGGTCGTCCTCGGAGGCGTGCGGGTCGGCCAGCGGCGGTTCCAGGACGATCTCCACCCCGGGCTGCTCGGGCGAGCCGACGGTGACCCAGCGCATGCCCTCGAAGCCGACGTCGTTGCGCACCTCGAAGCCGAGGACGTCGCGGTAGAAGGCGAGCGCCTTGTCGTGGTCGTCGACGGCGATGAAGCACTGTGCGAGTTCGATGCTCATGGGCATCAAGTTACGGGAGCGGGGCCGCCCTTCGCCTCACATGCGGCGCCTCAGGTACGGCGCCTCAGGTTCGGCGCACCGGGCGGGTGCGGATCTTGGCGATGCAGGCGGGGATCGGCTCGCCGTCGGCGTGGTCGCGGGCGCGGTAGGCGCTGGGGCTCTCGCCGACCAGTTCGGTGAAGCGGCTGCTGAACGAGCCCAGCGAGGTGCAGCCCACGGCCATGCACACGTCGGTGACGCTGAGGTCGCCGCGGCGCAGCAGCGCCTTGGCCCGTTCGATGCGGCGGGTCATGAGGTAGCTGTACGGGGTCTCGCCGTAGGCGGTGCGGAAGCTGCGGGAGAAGTGGCCGGGCGACATCAGCGCGGTGCCGGCCAGGGCGGGCACGTCCAGCGGCTGGTCGTACTCGCGGTCCATCCGGTCGCGGGCCCGGCGCAGCCGGACGAGGTCTTCGAGGGGTACGCGGGTGGGCACAGCAGCCACCGTACCGGGCCGCTCGGACACTCTCCCCCGCCCGGCGGCGGCCCGCTCGCGCCCGCGGGGCCTGGCCGACCACCCTGGAGGGTGGCCTCCGACGACGAACCGCCCGCCCCGCGCGCGCCCGGCGACCGGGCGGTGGCGCTGGGCGTGCTGGCCGCCACCGCGCTGGTGCTGGCCGTCCAGGCGTTCAGCGGCTCCGGGTCGCGTCTGGTGCTGCTGCTGGTGTTCCTGCCGGCGCTGCTGGCGGGTCTGGGCACGGTGGCGCAGACGGTGGCCGCCTCGCTGTGGGTGACGGCGGTGGTGGCGGTCCACTCGGCGCTGTACCCGCCCTCGGACCTGCCGGCCCGGCTGGGCACCCTGCTGGGGGTGGTGGCCGCGGAGGCGGCGGTGATCGGCCTGTGCGCGCGGCGGGTGCGGCACGAGGGCGAGCTGTTCCGGATGCGTCAGAGCGCGGTGGCGCTGCAGCGCCAGCTGCTGCGGCCGCTGCCGGTGCGTACGGCGGAGCTGGAGCTGTACGGGCTGTACCTGCCGGTGGCGCAGGACACCCTGGTGGGCGGGGACCTGTACGACGTGGCGCAGACCCCGTACGGCACCCGGGTGCTGGTGGGTGACGTGCAGGGCAAGGGGCTGCGGGCGATCGGCGCGGGCTTCGCGGTGCTGAGCGCCTTTCGGGAGGCGGCGTTCCGGGAGGCGGAGCTGACGGCGGTCGCGGACGCCCTGGAGGCGGCGGTCGAGCGCCACAACGCCTACGCCGTGCAGAGCGGGGAGCAGGAGCGGTTCGTCACCGCGACGGTGCTGTGCGTGCGCCGTGGCGCGCACGTGCGGGCCGTCGACTGCGGGCACCTGGCGCCGTGTGTGCTGTGGCCGGACGGCCGGGTGGAGGCGGTGGAGCTGCCCGGCGGGGTGCCGCTGGGCCTGGCGGCGCTGGCCGGGCAGCCGCGCGCGGTGGGGCGTTTCGCGCTGCCCGGGGAGGGGGTGCTGGTGCTGCTCACCGACGGCATCACCGAGGCGCGGGACGCCTCGGGGGCGTTCTACCCGGCCGAGCGGGAGCTGGCGGCGCTGGCCGGTGTGCCGGCGGCCGAGCTGCCCGGGGCCCTGGAGCGCGGTGCCCGGCGCTGGAGCGGCGGGCACCGCCGTGACGACGTCACGGTGCTGGCCCTGCGCCGCACCACCGGCCCCGGTTAGGACGTGCGCGGGCCGCGGGCGAGCAGCGGGGCGGTGCCGTCGTGCGGCAGGACGACGAGGTAGCGCCAGGGGCCGTCCTCGGCCAGGGCCAGCGCGAGGGTCCGCGCGGTGGCGAAGGCCGCGGCGGCGGGGGCGGCGCCCTCGGTCAGTTCGTCGAGGCCCGCGTGCGGCGCCAGGGAGTCCGCGGGGCCGTCGAGCCACGTGGGGACGGGCGCGCCGCGGCGCAGCGCGGCCAGCAGGTCCGTGCGCAGCGGCCCCTCGGCGGCGTCCAGGACCTGTTCGTGCAGGCGTTCCTGGACGCCGGGGCGGGGCGGGGCGGTGGCGGCGAGGTGCTGGCAGCGCGGGCAGAAGCGGGCGCCGATGCGGATGCCGAACAGGTGGCGGTAGCGGGCGATGGTGCGTGGCTGCTCCTGGCACAGCGTCCGGTCGTCGCCGACCGCGGCGTGCTCCGGCTCGTCCGGTTCGCCCTTGACGATGCAGGCCCCGAAGTGGGCGGGCTGCCGGGCGGTGGCGAAGGACCAGCCGGTGTGCGTGTCGGTGTTCATGCGCGGGACCCTCCCACGGCGGCCGGGGCGCGGGCATCCGCTTTTCCTGGTGCCCGGCCCCGGCCCCCCGGCCCCCCAGCCCCCCTGCCCGCCGGCCCCCGGCCCCCTGGCCCCCCGGCTGCGGCTGCCGGCAGCGGCGATCTAGGGTGGCGCCATGATCTCCTCTCCGATATCCGGCCCCATATCCGACCCGATATCCGACCCTGCCGAGGCGCTGCGGGTGCTGTTGGAGGGCAATGCCCGTTTCGTCGGGGGCAGCCCCGAGCACCCCAACCAGGACGCCGGGCGGCGGGCCGCGCTGGCGCCGGCGCAGAAGCCCTTCGCCGTGCTGTTCGGCTGTTCGGACTCCCGGCTGGCCGCCGAG
Organism: Kitasatospora sp. NPDC029367; assembly: GCF_055569135.1. Lineage (NCBI taxonomy): Bacteria > Bacillati > Actinomycetota > Actinomycetes > Kitasatosporales > Streptomycetaceae > Kitasatospora > Kitasatospora sp. NPDC029367. The sequence continues at coordinate 23,569 of NZ_JBVHYH010000022.1, read as the reverse complement.
ATCATCTTCGACCGGGGCCTGGGTGACCTGTTCGTGGTGCGCACCGCCGGTCATGTGACCGGTGCGGAGGCGCTGGGCAGCATCGAGTACGGGGTCGCGGTGCTGGAGTGCCCGCTGGTGGTGGTGCTCGGGCACGACTCCTGCGGCGCGGTGGCGGCGGCGCTGGACTCCCTGGAACAGGGCAGGCTGCCCGGCGGGTTCGTGCGGGACGTGGTGGAGCGGGTGACGCCGAGCGTGCTGTCGGCGCGGGCGGCGGGCATCGAGGACCCGGACGCGATCGTGGACGAGCACATCCGCCAGACGGTGGACCTGCTGCTGGAGCGTTCGCAGCTGCTGGCCGCCAAGGTCGCCGAGGGGCGGGCCGCGGTGGTGGGCCTGTCGTACCGGCTGACCGACGGCCAGGCCCGTAGGGTCGCCGTCCGCGGCCTGGGCTGACCGCCGGCGCGCAGGCGCGGCGGGTACGGAACGCCGTGTCCGATCCCCGCCAGCGCCGGGGCGCGGGCGGGGGCAGAGTCGGTGGCCGGTCGCGGACCGTCCGGTCCGGGCCACCGACTCACCCGAGGCGAGGACGGCTCTTCCCGTGCACAAGGTCACCGATCTCAAGGTCCTGTACTTCGGCACCCCCGTGGTGCTGATCGGCTCGCGCAACGAGGACGGCGGCGCCAACCTGGCGCCGATGTCCTCGGCCTGGTGGCTGGGCCAGTCCTGCGTGCTGGGCCTGGGCAACAGCTCCCAGACGTCGATCAACCTGCGGCGCGAGGGCGAGTGCGTGCTCAACCTGCCCTCGGCGGCGCAGGTCGACGCCGTCGACGCGCTGGCGCTGCTGACCGCCAACCCGCGGATCTCCGAGTACCGGCTCGCGCAGGGCTACCGGCACGAGCGGGGGAAGTTCGCCGCCGCGGGGCTGACCGAGCTGCCCGGCGAGCTGGTGCGGGCGCCGCGGGCCGCCGAGTGCCCGGTGCAGCTGGAGTGCCGGCTGGAGGAGGCCAGGGCGCTGGCGGGCAACCCGGGGTGCACCGCCTTCGAGGTCTCGGTGGTGCGCGCGCACGTGGACGAGCGGCTGATCGTGCCGGGCAGCGACCACTACGTGGACCCGGTCGGCTGGGACCCGCTGATCATGAAGTTCTGCGAGTTCTTCGGCGAGGGCCGGCGCCTGACGCCCTCGCGGCTGGCGGAGGGCTGGCAGATGCCCGGCCGCCTGCCGGCCGCCGTGTGACGGCGGCTCAACGGCCGCGGCTCAACGACAGCGGTTCAGCGGCCGCGGTTCAGCGGCCGTCGTCGAGCGGGGGCGGCTCGACGGCCGCGGTCGAGCGGCGGCGGCTGCGGCGGGTGAAGAAGCGGCCGATCGCGCCCGCGAACCCGGGGACGTAGAGCATGAGCAGCAGCACGACGGGCACCAGCGCCTGTGTGCCCGCGGTCACCGGCAGGCCCGCGCACGCGAACAGGACGGCGCCCGCCACCGGGAGCAGGAACGCGGCCAGGACCAGCGCCCAGGCCGCGTTCCTGGCAGGTGTGGAGGGCCTGCTCCCGTTCTTCAGCAGCACGGCGAAGAAGAGCAGGACGGTCGCGCCCCATTCCACCGGTGCGAGCACCAGGCCGAGCAGCGCGTCCAGGGCCCAGCGGGTCAAGGAGTCCTCGCCCCGCAGGAGTCGCACACCCGGGTCGCGGGCAGTTCCAGGAAGCAGTTCGGGCAGATCGCCGGCGGGCGCGGGGCGGTGGCGGTAACCGCGGCGGCGGTGGCGGTCCTCGCGGTGGCGGTCTTCGCGGTGGCGGCCTTCTTGCGGGTCACCGTGGTGGTCAGGCGCGGGGCCAGGGCGGGGATGCCGCCGTCGGCGGGCAGGTCGGCGCCGAAGTGGCGGTAGCAGGCGAGGCGGGCGGCGGCGGCGTGCTGTTCGCGGTCCATCTCGTCCAGGATGGGCGGCTGCCCGGCGACCTCCAGGACGTCCTGGTAGGCGGCCCCGACCATGCCGTCGGCGGCGTGCACGACCAGGGAGGTCAGCGGCGGGTCGCCGCGCCGGTGGGCCTCGCGCACCACCAGGGCCAGCACCTTGCCGATCCAGTGCCGCTGGTTGACGCTGGTGCGCACCCCGGAGGCCTGCTGGACGGCCTCGGCCAGCTCGGCGTAGGTGATCACCGCGTGGTAGCGGCCTGCCACGTCCACCAGGGCCGGGTAGGCCGCCCTGGTCCACACGATGTGCGCCTGGCTGACGGCGACGGCCGTGCCGTCCGCCTCCCGCCAGTAGCCGCGCTGCTGCTGCGTCATCCCGTCCGCCCCTCGTCCCGTCGCGCCTGTCGGCCCCCGCCGGGAGCGAGGCTACCCCGCTGCGGTGTCCGGTTTCCTGCCGGGGGCGCGGCCGGGGCGCTTGACTTCAAGTGCTGTTGAAGTCGTCCAATGGGTGCCGACCGCAGCCGTACGGGCTTTCGCGGTCGATGCCCCGCCCGTACGGAAACGGACCGGGGCCGGGGCCGCCTTCCTTCGATCGTGCCGTTGGCGGCCCCGGCCCTCGTCACGGGCTACCGCGCGGCGGCCCGGCGGCGGCCGCGGGCGGCGCGGCGCCCGGCCGGCGGGGTGGCGTCGGCGTTCCAGGCGGCGACCGGGTTGCCCAGCCAGCGGGTGGCGGCGGGGACGTTCTCCCCGCGCATCACCAGGGAGGCCGGGCCGACCGTGGTGTCGTCGCCGAGCGAGGAGTTGAGCAGCACGATCGAGTGCGGCCCGGTGGTGGAGCCGGCGCCCAGGTGGACGGGGCCCAGCCGCATCACCCGGTCGTGGAACAGGTGGGTCTGCAGCACGGTGCCGCGGTTGACGCTGGCGCCCGCCCCGACGGTGACCAGGTCGCTCTCGGGCAGCCAGTGGGTCTCGCACCACGCCCCGCGCCCGATCCTCGCGCCGAGGCTGCGCAGCCACAGGTTGAGGTAGGGGGTGCCGGTCATGGCGCCGCCGCCGAAGGGCATGGCGAGTTCCTCGACGAAGGTGTCGTAGAGCTCGTTGCGCCACACGAAGGAGGACCACAGCGGGTGCTCGGACACCCGGAAGCGTCCGACCAGCAGCCACTTGGCGAGGGTGGTGACCGCGCACGCGGCCACGGCGGCGGCCACCAGTACCAGGCCGGCCGCGGCGGCGGCGGTGCCCAGCCCGTAGTCGTCGCGCAGCGCCTGGAGAGCGGCGAAGACCAGGTCGGCCAGGAGCGCGGCGACGACGACCGGCAGCAGGCGGCAGACCTCGACGCCGGCCCGGGCCCACATCAGGCGCCTGGGCGGGTTGTAGGTGCGGTCCTCGCCGCCGGCGGCGGCCACCCGGGGCAGGGCGAAGGCGGGCCGGCCCAGCCAGGAGGAGCCCTCGGGGGCGTGGGCGGGGGTGTCGGAGAGCACGCCGACCAGGGAGTTGTCGGGCAGTGAGCGGCCGGGGCCGACGATGCCGGAGTTGCCGACGAAGGAGCGGCGTCCGACGTGGGCGCGGCCCAGGTGCAGCCAGCCCCCGCGCAGCTCGTAGGGGGCGACGAGGGTGTCGTCGGCGAGGAAGGCGCCGTCGTCGACCCGCATCAGGGCGGGCAGGGCGAGCACGGTGGAGGCCTCCACCCGGCGGCCGATCTTCGCGCCGAGCAGGCGCAGCCACACCGGGGTGAAGAGGCCGGCGTAGAAGGGGAACAGGGTGCGCCGGGCGCCGTCGCCGAGGTGGGAGACCGCCCAGGCGCAGAACGCGACGCCGCCGGTGGCCGGGTGGAAGCCCGGGCGCAGCGGGAGGGAGAGCAGGCGGATCAGGAGGGCTATCAGCGCGGCGTGGCACAGGAGGGTCAGGACGGCCAGTGGCACGGTCAGCGGCAGCAGCTGGAGCAGGGCGGCGGGCAGGGTGCGGTCGTGGTCGACCAGCGGGTAGAGGATGGACAGCGCGGGCAGGGCGGCCAGGACGGGCAGGAGGCCGAAGACGGCGAAGGCGGCGCCGTAGGCGGGCTTCCAGGCGCGCGAGCGCTTGGCGGGGTGGGCCGGCCAGGGGGTGGGGGCCTCGGTGCAGGGGCGGGCCGGGGAGCCGTGCCAGTGCTCGCCGGGCGGGACGGCGGCGGTGACGCAGGAGCCGGGGGCGATCTGGGCGCCGGCGCCGATGCGGGCGCCGGGCATCACGGTGGCGCGGTGGCCGACGGCGGCGCCCTCGCCGATGTCGAGGTGGCCGAGCTGGAGGGTGTCGCCGTCGAGCCACCAGCCGGCGATGTCGACCTCGGGTTCGAGGCTGGCGCCGTTGCCGATCCGGGCCAGGCCGGTGACCGGGGGCGCGGTGTGCAACTGGACGTCGCGGCCGACGCGGCAGCCGAGCATCCGGGCGTAGCGCACGGCCCAGGGGGTGCCGGCGAGGTTGCCGGTGCCGAACATGGCGGTGTAGCGCTCGGCGGCCCACAGTCGCAGGTGGACGTGGCCGCCGCGGGGGTGGCTGCCGGGGCGGATGCCGGCGGTGATCAGGCGGGCGCCGACGGCGGCGAGCAGGGTGCGGCCGGGGGCGGTGAAGAACAGGAGCGCGCCGGCGGCCACGGGCCACCAGGAGCTGTGCGGGGCCCAGGGGATGCCGGGGCCCATGAGGTTGTCGGCGGCGATCAGGACGATGACCCAGCGCAGGCCGGAGAGGCCGAACATGGCGAGCAGCATCAGGGTCTGCCAGAGGCCGGCGCTGCGCGGGGTGGGGCGCACCGGCGTGCGGGGCGGCGGGGTGGTCGCGGCGGCTTCCGGCCCGGCCGCGGCCGCCTGGGCCCGCGGGGCCGGGGCGAGGGAGTCGAGGTAGCCGGCGAGGTCGCCGAGTACCGGGTGGGCGTAGAGGTCGGCGACGGAGACGCCGCTGTGGCGGGTGCGCAGTTCGGAGACCAGGCGGGCGGCGGTGAGGCTGGAGCCGCCGAGGGCGAAGAAGTCGTCGCCGCCGGCGGGGGCCGTGCCGAGCAGGCGTTCCCACTGGGCGGCAAGCCAGCCGGCGGTGCCGTCCAGGGGCTGGGCGGGGCCGCCGCCGTCGCCGCCGCCGGCGGTGGTGCCGGTGGTGGGCAGGGGCCAGGGCAGGGCGTTCCGGTCGACCTTGCCGGAGGTCTTGGTGGGCAGGGAGTCGACCAGGGCCAGGACGGGCACCAGGGGGGCGGGCAGGCGTTCCAGCAGGTGCTGGCGGGCGGTGGCCAGGTCGGGGGTGGTGCCGGGCCGGGCGACCAGGTAGCCGACCAGCAGGTCGGCGCCGGCGGGGGTCTTGCGGACGGCGGCGGCGGCCGCGCGGATGCCGGGCAGGGCCTGGAGGGCGGCGTCGATCTCGCCGAGTTCGATGCGGCGGCCGCCGAGTTTGATCTGGTCGTCGGCACGGCCGAGGAAGACCAGGCCCTCGGGGTCGTTGCGGACCAGGTCGCCGCTGCGGTAGACGCGGGGGGAGGCGATCGCGGGGTGGGGGCTGTACTTCTCGGCGTCCTTGGCGGGGTCGAGGTAGCGGGCGGTGCCGATGCCGCTGATCAGGAGTTCGCCGCTCTCGTACCAGGGCACGGGGTGGCCGTCGGGGTCGACGACGGCGATCTCCCAGCCGTCCAGGGGTGCGCCGATGCGTACCGGCTGGCCGGGGAGCATGCGGGCGGCGGTGGCGACGACGGTGGTCTCGGTGGGGCCGTAGGTGTTCCAGAACTCGCGGCCGGGCACGGCCAGGCGCTCCACCAGTTCGGCCGGGCAGGCCTCGCCGCCGACGATGATCAGGCGGACCTGGTCCAGGCACTCCTGGGGCCACAGGGCGAGCAGGGTGGGGACGGTGGAGATCGCGGTGATGCGGCGCTGGAGGAGCCAGGGGCCGAGGTCGGTGCCGGCCTTGACCAGGGAGCGGGGGGCGGGCACGAGGCAGGCGCCGTGGCGCCAGGCCAGCCACATCTCCTCGCAGGAGGCGTCGAAGGCCACCGACAGGCCGGCGAGGACGCGGTCGCCGGGGCCCAGCGGCTGGTGGCGCAGGAAGATCCGGGCCTCGGCGTCGACGAATGCGGCGGCGCTGCGGTGGGTGACGGCCACGCCCTTGGGGCGGCCGGTGGTGCCGGAGGTGAAGATGATCCAGGCGTCGTCGGCGGGGGTGGGCCAGGCGGGGCGGCCCGAGGGCCGGGCGGTGGGGCCGGCGAACAGGCGGCGTTCGGCGCCGACGACGGCGCAGACCCGGGCGTCCTGCCAGATCATCTCGGCGCGCTCGTCGGGGTCGTCGGCGTCCACCGGGACGTAGGCGGCGCCGCAGCGCAGCACGGCGAGGATGGCGACGTACAGGTCGGCGGTGCCGGAGGGGATGCGCACGCCCACCCGGTCGCCGGTGCCGATGCCGTGGCCGGCCAGGACGCCGGCGAGGGCGTCGACCTCCTGCATCAGGGTGCTGTAGTCGAGGACGGCGTCGCCGGTGTCCAGGGCGGGCGCGTGCGGGTGCGCGTCGGCCGTGGCGGCGATGACGTCCAGGAGGCTTCGGGGGTGGGCGGGCTGGGCCACCGGCCAGCCCGCCGCCTGCCCGGGGTGGGGGCGGTGCAGCGTGGCTGGGCCGGCCGTGTCGTGCCGTGCGTCCATGGGGTGGTTTTCCTCGGCTCCGTATTCCTGGGAGGGCGCGCATCGCCTGCTACGTGCGGTGACGTCCGGGTCACCCGGTGGGAGGCGCCCACTCACCATGACTCCGCTGGGAGTCGGCTGGATGCAGCGCAGGCGCGGTCAAAGGGAATTCTCATCATCGATGCCGTTTCCTCAGGCACCGATACGAATCGAATGTCATTTCGAGGTTTTTCGAGCGTTTTCGATGGTGAAGGCTAGTCGGCGGACACCGGAGGGGCGTGACGACGGAGGGAAGAGTGATGAACACCATGGCGACCGGAACGGTACAGGTAGTGAGGGGTCGACTACCGAATCGGGGGGTTTCGGTCGGATTCTCGACCCGTGCACGTCATTCTCGTATGGGTGCGGGCGGCTGCCGCCGTCCCTTTCCGTGCGGATGTCTCCTGTGAATTCGGTGTGCGCCGCAACCGGCGGCCGCGGCGCCGGTGGCCGCGGCGGCGGTGGCCGCGGCGGCGGTGGCCGCGGCGCCGGTGGCCGCGGCGCCGGTGGCCGCGGCGCCGGTGGCCGGGACCGGCTCCTGTGGTACGCGGCGTACGGGTCCAACCTGCACGCCGCCCGCTTCTCCTGCTACCTCTGCGGCGGCCGTCCGGACGGCGCGGCGCGCACCTGCCGGACCGCACAGGGGACCGCGGGCCCGCTCAGCCGTCGACGTCCGCAGAGCGGCACGGCTCGGTGACGGCCGGACACAGCAGGGGCGGCTCGTCCGCGTACGGCGGCTCCATCGTCTGCCCTCCGGGCGCCGGGGAGCCGGGGACCTGCGTGGCGAAGCCGTACTGGACGACGGTGACCGCCTTCCCGCCCCCGAGGTCGATCACCCGCTGGTGCAGCGGCCCGAACCGGTGCCGGGCATCGCCCCGCAGCACGACCCGCTTGGTGTCCACGGGGAAGAGCACGAAGAGGGACAGCCGCCGGTGGTCGCCGATCATCCGCGGCCGCTTGCGGGCCGTGAAGGCCCCGGGCGGGCCACCGGTGACATCGGTGTTCAGGAGGCCGTCGACACGGGTGGTCGAGGCCAGGCACAGGCGGGAGTCGTCCTCCAGCCACACCACGTCCGCCCAGTCCTGGGAGCCCTCGCTGCGGTCGAGCACGACCGTGTTCTCCAGCGTCGGGACGGGGCAGTCCGGCGTGTCCTCGTGCATCCTGGCCAGCTCGTCCAGGACCCACTGCGCCGCCGCCGGGGCTGGCTCCGGCAGCACTACCCGGTGCACCGCCGCAGTAGCCGTGGCCGTCGCCGTTGTCGTCGCCGTCGCCGTTGCTGTTGCCGTCGCCGCGGGTTTCGCCGTGGGTCCTGGCGTGCCGCCGTCCTGCCCCGTACAGGCCGCCGCCCCCAGCGCCAGCACCGCCGTCGCCACCACCGCGCCCGCGCGCCGCACCGTACGCCCCATCACGCCACCCCCGTCAGTCGCCCGCCCCCCGCGATGTTCGTCCACATCCTGCCCACCCCGGCGGGCCGGGGGTGTCCGCGAACGGCAACAGCCGCGTCCCGAAGCGGCACCGCCCCACCGGGCCGGCCGGGGCGGACGGGGGTGCAACAGGCTTGTGTTGAACGGGCGTTGGGACCGCAGGCGCCGGGCGGGGTCAGGTGCCGGGCGTCGGGGGGCGGATGCCGAGCCACTGCTCGGCGCCCCAGGCCCGGTAACGCTCCACCTCGGTGAAGCCCAGCCTGGCCGCGAGCCGCATCGAGGCGGTGTTGGCGCTCTGGGTGGCCAGCACCACCGGCTCGCCGGGCAGCACGCCGGCGAGCCAGGCCAGGGCCGCCGTGCACGCCTCGGCGGCGTAGCCGGACCCCCAGGCCCGGGGCAGGAACAGGTAGCCGAGGTCGAGAGCGCCGGCGGCGGCCGGGCGGCGGTGCCCGCTCGCCCTCCGGAGCAGGACCAGGCCGACCATCGCCCCGTCGAGTTCGGCGACGAAGGTCCCGGGCCGGTCCTCGGGCGCCCCGGGCAGCTCGCGCTCGACCTCCTCGCGCGGCCGGGCCCCGCCGAGGAAGGTGTGCACCTCGGGCGAGGAGAGCAGGTCGACGAACGCCGCGCGGTCGCCCTCCCGGCTCCCGCGCAGCACGAGGCGCTCGGTGCGGATCGGCGCGGGCGGCCAGACCGCCGCCCCCAGGTCCAGGTCTTCCATCCGCGCACCCTACAAGGGCCCGCCGCAGGCCAGTTGAGGCAGGACTACCGTCACATCCGGCCCCAGGCGACGAAGGCGGCCAGCAGCAGGTAGAGCGCGTCCACCGCCACCAGCGGGTACTCCCGGCGCCGCAGGCGCACCGCCGCCGCGCCGGCCATCATCAGCACCAGGCCGAGCGCGGCCAGCGGCACCAGCACCGGCGCGACGTGCAGCAGCGCGGGCAGCACCAGGCCCAAGGCGGCCAGGACTTCGAGGGCGCCGATCGCCCGCACCCCCGCCGCGCTGAAATCCTCGACCCAGCGGCCGCTGCGCCCGGCGGCGGCGATCCGCTCCTTGGGCACCAGCACCTTGAAGGCGCCGCCGAGCAGGTAGGCGGCGGCCAGCAGGGCGGTGACGGTCCACAGGGCAGGGTTCATGGTGTTCGTTCTCCTCGGTACGTTGTCCGCTGCTGCCCTCTGGGACAGGGCGGCCGGGCGGCCTGTGACAGCCGCCCGCGGTGACGCGCGCCACCCCGGGGCCGGGGCGGCGCCGGGACGGGACGGAGTGGCCATGGCAGCAGCGGCGGGCGCGACGGAGGCGGCGGGGTACCGGCCGCTGCTGTTCTCCATCGCCTACGGCATGACGGGTTCGGTGGGCGACGCCGAGGACCTCGTCCAGGACACCTTCCTCAACCTGACCCGCGCCCAGCGGGCGGGCACCACCGTCACCAACCTCAAGGCGTACCTGACCACGTCGGTCACCCGCCTGGGCATCAACCACCTCGGCTCGGCGCGGGTGCGGCGCGAGTCCTACGTCGGCGAGTGGCTGCCCGAGCCGGTCGTCGCCTTCGCCGAGCGCCCCGGCGACGCCCCGGCCGAGCACGCCGAACTGGCCGACTCGCTGTCGATGGCCCTGCTGCTGATGCTGGAGGCCCTCTCCCCCGTCGAGCGGGCGGTGTTCCTGCTGCGCGAGGCCTTCGGCTACGGCTACCCGGAGGTCGCGGAGCTGACCGGCAAGTCGGAGGCGAACTGCCGTCAGATCCTGACCCGGGCCCGCAAGCGCCTGGCCGCGGGCGACGCGCAGGCCCCGGCGCCCACGGCCCGGCGGGCGGAGGGCGACGAACTGGCGCGCCGCTTCTTCGAGGTGGCCGCCGGCGGGGACCTGACCCAACTGCTCGACCTGCTCGCCCCCGACGTGGTCTTCCACGGCGACGGCGGCGGCAAGGCGCAGTCGGTCGGCAGGTCGGTCGCCGGCCAGGAGCGCGTCGCCCAGCTGCTCGCCTTCGGCTTCGGCCGCAGCCGCGAACTCGGCATCACCCTGCACCCGGCGCTGGTCAACGGCCGCCCGGGCGCCGTCTCCTACGACCCGCAGGGGCGCGTGACCTCCGTCCTGGAACTGCACATCGTCGACGGCGCGATCCGGGCGCTGCACTCCGTGTCCAACCCCGACAAGCTCGGCCACCTCGGCGAGGTCTCCGACCTCGGCCTGCGGCGGGTGCGGGAACGCTAGGGCGTGCCCGACAACGCCCCAGGCCTACGAATCCCGTTCGGGTGAACCACCGCGCCCCGGCGTAGGGGTGGGGCCGGGCGGGGGTAACCCCGTCACCGGGAGTCGCGAAGGCCCGTACCGGTGCGGGCCTTCGCGGCTGCCTCCCCGGCCCCCGCCGTGAGCGCCCGGCGACGACGCACGCGCCAGCGCCGCGCTTCGCGACTGCGAGGGGGTGAGCAACCACATGAACAGCCTCCCGAAGACCTTCTCCCTGCTTCTTCCGACCACTCAACGCAGGGCGGCCCCACCCGGTCACGGCGCCCCAGGAAAACAGTAGCCATGGACATAGTAGCCATGTACAGTATCTGCCATGAGCGAAGCAGCCGAGAACGCCACCGCCGGATTCCTGGTCTGGCGCCTGTCCATGAAGTGGCGGGCCGCCATCGACCGGGCGCTGGCGCCGCTGGGCCTGACCCACGCCCAGTACGCGCTGCTGGGCTCGCTGTACGGCCTGGCGCGCACCGGGCAGCGCCCCAGCCAGCGCCAACTCGCCGACCACACCGGCCTGGAGGCCCTCTACGTCTCCAAGCTCGCCCGCGCCCTGGAGGCCGCCGCACTGGTCGAGCGCACCCGGGACCCGAAGGACCCGCGCGCGATGCGGCTCTCGCTCACCGACCAGGGCCGCGAGGTCACCGGGTGCGCGATCACCGTCGTCCAGGGCCTGCTGGAGCAGCTGCTGGAACCGCTCGGCGGCCAACACAGCCCGCGCACCCGGGAGTTCACCCGCGAGCTGACGGCCCTGCTCGACGTACCGCTGGACCCGCACACCGACGACAACGAGGAGCAGCCCCAGCCATGACCACCGCAACCACCGCAACCACCACCGCCACCGCCACCGTGGCCGCCCCCGCGCTCAACCCCCGCTCCATCGCCCTGGCCCACTACGCCGCCCGCGCCCTCCTGGAGGGCGTCCTGGCCCGCCACGGCGCCACCTTCGAGCAGAGCGTGACGCTGCGCGCCGTCACCGCCGCGGGCGGGTCGGTCGGGCCCGGCGAACTCGTCGCCGAGGTCACCGGCGCGCTCAAGGCCCCGGAGGCGGCGGTGCGCGCCGTCGTCGGCGAGCTGACGGCGGCCGCCCTGCTGGCCGAGCGTCCGGACGGGAGCCTCGAACTCACCACGGCCGGGCGCGAGTTGTACGAGCGCGCCGGCGCCGAGACGGCCGGGATCTCGGCCCGCCTGTACGCGGGCATCCCGGACGCGGACCTGGCCGCCGCCGGGCGGGCGCTGGCCCTGATCACCGAGCGCGCGAACGCCGAACTGGCCCGCCAGGCCGGGTGAGCAGCGGCCACGCCCACACGCCCGGTCGTCGGTGGGGATGCCCCCCGGCCGTCGGCGGGTCAGGGGGTGAGGTCCTGGGGCAGGTTGGCCAGGATCACCGCGACGGCGGCCTCCGCGCCCTCCACCACCCGCACGCTGCGGTCGGGGAACATCAGCTCGTAGCGGCCCCCGCCCAGCGACCTGGTGCGCGGGAAGTCGCCGACGTCGGGGTGCGCGGCCCGGCGGCTGAGGGTGAACCAGCACATCGACTTTCCCGGGGACAGGGCCCGCAGCCGGGGCTGCGCGTGGGCGGCCCGGATCAGGTCCAGGAGCTCGGTGTCCCGGTGGGGCAGGGGGCCGCGCTGCATCATCCGCCACCGCGCGGCCACGGCCTCGGTCTCGCCGCGTTCGTGGGCCTCGGCGAGGTCCCAGGTCTCCAGGAAGGGCCACCGGGCGGTGAGTTCACGCACCCCGCTCCCCCGCACCCAGGCCTGGAACACCGCGGCGACGTCGGCCAGGTCCAGCGCCCGGCCCCTGGCCATGTGGATCCAGCCGAGCCAGCAGTCGACCAGGAAGACCCGCTCCCCGCCGCCCGGGGTGACAACGGTCGCCGAACGCCCGTCGGCCTCGGTCTCGCTCTCGGCTTTCGCGGCCACCTTCCGCCAGCCCGGAGAGGACGTCAACTCGACGGCCAGCTCCAGACCCGCCCGGTCGGCCGCCGCCTGGAGCGCGCCGCGCACCGAGCCGGCCGCCACCACCTCCGGGTAGAGCGCCGCGTACGCGCGCAGCGGGTCGGTGTCGGCCTCAGCACCGGTGTCAGCGTCGGTGCGGATGTCGGCGTCGGTGCGGATGTCGGCGTTCTCGGAAAGCAGTTCGGACATGCGGCCGAGTGTGCCACCGCCCGGCCGGTCACCGCAGGTCGATCCTTCGGGGGTTCACGCGGCCTCGAGCGGGCAGCCGTCGCACGTCCTGCGGCAGGGCTCGGCGGCGTGTTCGTCGCAGGCCGGGACACAGGTGGCGCTCGGCGATGCCGGCGCAGGGAACGTCGCGCCGCACGACCTAGCCCCGGGGTATGACTCCGATACCCCACGGGGGCTACGAGCGACGCCGGAAGGTTTGCCTCCACGGGTTGATTCGACGCGCGGCCGCGGACCCTAGGTTCGAGCCCATGAAACGCAATCGCCGTATCAGCGCCGTCGCGGCGCTGACGCTCGCCGCCCTCGTCACCGGAACCGGCGCCGGGTTCGCCGCCACGACGACCACACCGACGACCTCACCGTCGGCCTCACGGTCGGCCACCCCGTCGGCCACGCACGCGTTCGACACCGCACCGGCCACGGCCACCGCGCCCGCGCCGGCCTTCCACGGCACGCTCCCCGCGCCGACCGGCCCCTACGCCGCCGGCGAGGAGGTCATCCACCTCACCGACACGAGCCGCCCCGACCCGTGGGTGCCGTCGTCGGGCCCGCGCCAACTGACCGTCACGATGGTCTACCCGGCCGTCCCCGGGACCGGGACCCCGGCCCCGTACATGACCCTCGCCGAGGCAGCCGGAGTCCTCCAGCGCCGGAAGCTGCCGGCGAGCTCCGGCGTCACCCCGCAGACCCTTTCCGGCGTCACCACCCACGCCTTCGACGGCGCCCGGCCGCAGGGCGGCAAGCATCCGCTGGTCGTCCTCTCACCCGCCTACGAGGACCCGCGCATGACGCTCACCTCGCTCGCGACCGACCTGGCCAGTCACGGCTACGTCGTCGCGCTGGTCGGAGACACCAACGGGGACAGCGGCGAGACGCTGGCGGACGGCCGGACGCCGCCGTGCGCGATCTGCGACGACCCGGCGCTCGACTTCGACGCCGTCGCCGCCAACCGCGCGCGGGACGCGTCCTTCGTGATCGACCGGTTGACGCACGGCAACACCGCGTGGCGCCTGGCACACCTCATCGACAAGCACGAGATCGGCATGGCCGGACACTCCATCGGCGGAGCGGCGGCCGCCGCCACGATGATCGCCGACCCGCGCGTACGGGCCGGAGTGAACATGGACGGCTCCTTCCACCCGGCCCCGCTGCCCGGCCAGATCGACCGGCCGTTCCTCATGCTGGGTGCGGCCGCCTCCAACGACTCGGCCGGCGGCGAGTGGGAGCAGCCCTGGGCCGCGCTCGGCGGCTACAAGAAGTGGCTGACGTTCACCGGCGCCGACCACTTCAGTTTCAGCGACCTGGACCTGCTCATGGAGGAGGCCGGGTTCCCGACGCCGCCCCTGTCCCCGGAACGCGGGGTGGCGCTCACGCGCCAGTACGTGACGGCGTTCTTCGACCAGGCGCTGAAGGGGATCCACAGTCCGCTGCTGGACGGCCCCTCGCCGGACAATCCGGAAGTGCTCTTCCAGCACTAGCGCGGCTGCTCGTGCAGCGCCGCGGATCGTGGGCGGTTCGCCGCCCGCGGCCCGCGGCGTGGACGGGATCCGGACCTGAGCCGCACAAGGTCCGCGGCCGGCGGCAGCCCCTCAGAGCCGCATGAGCCCGGCGGCGGTCGGCCGGAATCCGCACTGACCGTAGAAGGACTCCAGGTGCGGCTCGTAGTCGACGTGCAGCCACTCGGCACCGCTCGCCTTCGCCTCGTCGGCGGCCGCCCTCACCAGCCGCACCCCGAGCCCCTGCCGGCGCTCATCCGGGTGCACGGTCGTGTCCAGGATGAAGGCGTGCGCGCCGCCGTCGCCGACGACGTTCACGAATCCGACCAGCCGGTCACCTCGACGCGCCGCGACCCAGGTCAGACTGCGGGACAGCATCGGTGCGAAGGAGGTCGGCCGGTGGGCCGGCCACGACGCGCCGAACAACTCGTTGAGCTCGGCATCCGTCAGGTCAGGACACACGACCAACACCTCGTCGCCGGCCTGCGACGCATCACTGATCACCATGCACAGCAGCCTGCCATGCACCCACGGCTGTGATCACCCCCCTCCACGAACCTCCGGGGAGCAGCGCTAGTGCAGCGCCGCGCGGGGGCCCACCGCCGGTTCGAGCAGCGACAAAATGCGCTGCTGCGCGTCGAGGCCGGCGCGGATGCCCACCGGCAGCGGCAGGTTCGGGCCGGCGTGCCCGAAGTCGACGTTGCCCAGGACCGGGATGTCACGATCCCCGAGGACGTCGAGGACGATCTCGCGCAGGGTGGGGGAGGTGCCGGGCTCGAGTCCGCCGATCTCGCGTGGAACGCCCACGACCATGCCGGAGATCCGGTCGAGGATGCCGCTGTGCCGCATCACCTGCAGGTAGCTCCACACGTACGATGCCAGGCCGCCCATCTCCTCCCAGAACAGCACCGCGCCGTCGAAGCGTTCGAGCGGCAGCGCGAAGGGCGTCGCCTGCGCCAGCACGATGCGGTTGATCACCCCGCCGACCAGCGGGCCCTCGGCACGACCGGGACGCCAGCACTCCCAGGACGGGCTCGCGGGCAGCGCGCCGATCGCCTCGGTGCCGGTCAGCAGCCTGGTGTAGAGCTCCTCGAGTTGCGTCTGTCGCGCGACGGGCGCGTACGGCCAGTGCCCGCCGAAGCCGGGGACGGCCATGTCGGCGTGGAACCCGACCAGGCCCGTGCGCGCGTGGAGCACCAGGTGCAGCAGTGAGATGTCGCTGTAGCCGAGGATCGGCTTGGGGTCGGCCCTGACCGCCTCGACGTCGATCAGGTCGAGGTAGCCGAGCGCCGTCTGGCCGCCGTCACTGGCGACGATCGCGCGTACCTCGGGATCGCGCAGAAGACCGTTGAGCTCCCCGGCGATCTCGGCCGGCGTGGCCGCGCTCCACCAGTGGCGCCGTCCTGCTTCGAGCAGCGGAGCCCGCCGCACGCGGAACCCCATCCGCTCGAACACCTCCACCGTCCGCTCGACGTTGGGCTCGTACGCGGCCGGCAGCGGGCCGGACAGCGCGGCGATGACGACGAGGTCCCCGGGCGCCAGGGCGCGCGGCCGCAGCAGTGGGGGCGGGGGCGTGGAGGCGGTCATGGCGCCAGTGTCGCCGCTGCCACGGCCCGGGTCACCCGAGTTTCCGCCGCCGACGCGCGGGCCGGGCACGCCCCTAGGGCGTGTCTGACAATTCGCGTCGGATCAGCGCGCGGCGTTGGGGTGCGTGCATCGCAAGGCGGAGGATGGGGGCACCTCCCGGCCGAAGGCTGGGGGAGAGTCCATGCGGAGCATCGGCGACTGACGACAACGCGGCGAGGTGCGCTTGTGCCCTGGGGGTACCTCCCGGCCGAAGGCTGGGGGAGCGTCGCGCGCCCGGCGGGAATTGTCAGACACGCCCTAGGGTGGTCGGCATGGCTGACGAGTGCTTCACGCATCCGCGGCTCGCCGCGCTCTACGACGCGCTGGACCCCGACCGCGGCGACCTGGACGCCTACCTGGCGATGGTGGCGGAGTTCGGCGCGCGCCGGGTGCTGGACCTCGGGTGCGGCACCGGGGTGTTCGCGCTGCTGCTGGCCGGGCGCGGGGTCGAGGTGGTCGGGGTGGATCCGGCGGCGGCCTCCGTCGAGGTGGCCCGGGCCAAGCCGGGCGGCGAGCGGGTGCGCTGGATCTGCGGGGACGCGGGTGAACTCCCGCCGCTGCGGGTCGACTTGGTGACCATGACGGCCAACGTCGCCCAGGAGATCACCGACCCGACGGCCTGGCGGACCACCCTGCGGGGCGCCCTGGGGGCGCTGCGCCCGGGCGGGCGGCTGGTGTTCGAGACCCGTGACCCGGCGGCCCGGGCCTGGCAGGAGTGGACCCGCGAGCGCTCCCACCGGGTGACGCCGGTGCCCGGCGCCGGGCCGGTGGAGAGCTGGGTCCAACTGCTCGGGCTGGACGGTCCGTTGGTGTCGTTCCGCTGGACGTACGTGTTCGGCGCGCACGGGCGGGTGCTGACCTCGGACTCGACGCTGCGCTTTAGGGAGCGGGCCGAGGTCGCACAGGACCTGGCCACGGCGGGCTTCGTCCTGGAGGAGGTGCGCGGGGCGCCGGACCGGCCGGGGCGGGAGCTGGTGTTCGTGGCCCGCCGCCCGTGAACCCCGAGGACACGCACCCCGGGACACCCGGCCGAGGCCCCTGTGTCGAGGCGCTGCGCCGAGGCCCCCGTGCCGAGGCGCTGCCGCACGCGCATGGGCGGCGGTCGCGCTCGGTAACGGGCGGTGGCCGGCGGCCCCTTCGGCGCAGTGCCGCACCCGTGCGGTCGGTGCTTCAATGGAAGGGACGACCCGACGATCCCACCGCCGGACGGCCCAACGGCCAGCCCCGGCCCGACGGCACGCGCCGTCGGTGGCCGGGCGGGCGAGCGGGACGACGGGGCGGGCGCCGCAGTGCCGTCCGAAAGGGCCCCCGTCCCCGCGCCCCCGCGTACCCGCCGTTTCCCCCACGGGATTTCGAGAACGGGGACCCTCATGCACCTCGGATTCGACCGCCTGGACTATCCCGGCGACGCGCTCATGCAGTCCATGTTCGATGCGACACCGATGGCCTTCACCGGGATGTACCTCGCCCCGGCGCCCAGCCAGCCCAACACCAGCTGGATGTCGAAGGTGGCCACGCTGCGCGGCATGGGCTGGGGCCTGGCACCCCTGTACGTCGGGCAGCAGGCGCCCGGCGGCGATGGCTCGCACATCCTGACCGCCGCCCAGGGAACGGCCGACGCCCTCGACGCGAGGGCCCTCGCGCAGAGCGCCGGACTGGAGCCCGGTTCCGTCGTCTACCTCGACATCGAGGTCGGCGGGACCCTGACGGCGGCCCATCTGGCCTACGTCAGCGCCTGGGTCGCCCAGATGCAGCTGCCGGCCTTCCGGGCGGGTGTCTACTGCTCGTTCTTCCAGACCGCGCAGCAGGTGGTGACGGCGGTGGGGAACATCCCGATCTGGGCCTTCCGCGTCATCGACAGCGGGCCGACCCAGATCGACCTCTCCTCCGAGACCGCGCCCGACCCGGCCGGTTCCGGCTTCGGGGCGGCGCTGGCCTGGCAGTACCGGCAGAGCAAGAACGGGGCGATCACCCTGAACTGGACGGACTCGGGGGCGCCCAGACAGCTGGTGACGGTGGACATGGACAGCGCGGTCTGCCTGGACCCCTCCAACCCCGTCATGCCGTCGCCGGTGGTGAACTCGGTGAGCCCCGATCCGGCGTCGGTGGGTCAGACCGTGACCTTGACCGGCAGCGAGTTCGACGGCGCCAACGACGTCGCCTTCGCCGGCACCAGCGCGACCAACATCGCGGTCACCTCCGACACCTCGATCGACGCCCAGGTGCCGTTCGGGGTCTCCGGCCAGGTGGACGTGGTGGTGAGCAACCGCTGGGGGAACCAGAGCCCGCCGGCCGCCCTCACCGTGGCCTAGCGGCAGGCGCGGGACGGGAAGGTGGGCAGGGCAACTTCCCGCGCCTGCGTATGCCGGAAGTCGGGCGGGGTGGTTCGTTTCCTGACCGTGCGTCCGGTCGTTGAACGCTGCACCACGTCCCGACGGAGAGCCACCCCATGCCTGTTCGCCCCCGGCGCGCGGCGGCCGCAGCCGCCCTCGCCGCCGCACTGCTCCTGTCGCTGTCGCCGTTCCCGGCCGCCGCCGCCCGCGCGGCGCAGCCGGCGGTGACGTACAGCCTGCGCAACGCCCGTACCGGCACCTGTCTGCACCACGTCCCCGGCACCGCCCAGGTGCGGCTGGAGCCGTGCGAGGCGGCGGCGCCCGGGCAGCGGTGGGAGCTGCGGGCGGTCGGCGCGGCGGTGAACGTGGCGGCGTTCGACCCGGAGCAGGGCACCTGGGGGTGTGTGGCCATCGGCGACAACTGGAGCATCCGCTACGGGCAGTGCCGTGCGACCGAGTCGGCGTGGAGCGTGGCGGACGGCGGCCGTTGCCGGGTCCGCTCGGAGTCGGACCTCAACGACAACGACCTCTACCTGACGCAGACCCAGGAGGGCGGCCTGGGCGCCCGGCCCGGTGGCGCCGGCCCGGCCGCGGACTGGACGGTGACGGCCGATGCCCCGGCCGGCGCGTGAGCGTGCCCTGCTACCGTGCCCGGATGTCAGCGATCAAGCAGCCGGCGATCCAGCAGCCGGCGATCAGGCAGCCGGTGATCAGGCAGTTCCAGGTGACCTTCGACTGCGCGGAGCCCGGGCGGGTGGCCCGGTTCTGGTGCGAGGTGCTGGGCTACGTCATGTCGGCGCCGGCGGGGTTCACCTCGTGGGAGGAGTACGAGGCCTCCCGGGCGCCCGAGGAGCGGGACTCCTGGTGCGCGTGCACCGATCCCTCGGGGGTGGGTCCGCGGCTGTACTTCCAGCGCGTCCCGGAGGGCAAGGCCGTCAAGAACCGGGTGCACCTGGACGTGCGGGTGGGCACCGGACTGGTGGGCGAGGAGCGCCTGGCCGTGCTCAAGGCCGAGGCCGCACGGCTGGAGGCACTGGGCGCCCGGCAGGTGCAGGTGCTGTACGACGGCCACGACTCGTGCATCCCGATGCTGGACGTCGAGGGCAACGAGTTCTGCGTCGACTGAACCCCGACTGAACCCCGACTGAGCTCCGGCTGAGCCCCGGCGCGGCCGGGCCGGGGCTCAGCCGGGCCGGGTGGTGACGGTCGGCCGACAGCGGGGACAGCGCGCTGCCGGTGGGGTGTGAGCGGCCTACGGGAACCTCGGGGCCGGGGCGTGATCAACGCGCCCCCGCCCCGCCGCACACCCAGGGAGCCGTCCGATGCCCAACTCCGCACCCCCGAGCCCGCCGTGGGACGTCCGCCGGCTGCCCCGCGCCGACGGGAGGACCGTCCTGGTCACCGGCGGCAACGCCGGCATCGGGTACTTCGTCGCCGAGCAGCTGGCCGGCACCGGCGCCACCGTCGTCCTGGGCAGCCGTGACCGGGGCAGGGCCCGGGCGGCGATGGCCGCCATCGGCGCGCGCGTGCCCGGCGCCCGGGTGCGGCACCTGCCGCTGGACCTGGCCGACCCGGCCTCCGTCGAGGCGGCCCCCGGCGCGCTCGACGCGCTCGATCTGGAGCACCCGGGGCGTCTGGACGCGGTCGTCCTGAACGCGGGCATCGCCCTGGACGACCCGCCGCGCCGCACCACGCCGGGCGGCCACGAGCTGATGTTCGCCACCAACCACCTGGGCCACTTCGCACTGGTCCACCACCTGGCCCCGCTGCTGTCGGCCGCCCCCGGCAGCCGGATCGTCACCACCGGCAGCTTCGCCGCCAAGTCCGAGCGCCTGGACTTCGCCGACCTGCAGAGCGCCCGCGACTACCGGCCCAAGCGCGCCTACGCCCGCTCCAAGCTGGCCCAGATGCTGTTCGCCGTCGAGCTCGGCCGCCGGCTGCGCGCCGCGGGCAGTACGGCGCTGAGCGTCCTGGTCCACCCCGGCGGGGCGCTGGACGCGCTCACCCCCGCGCGCCCGCCGCTGCACGCCCGCAGCACCGGCGAGCACCTGGCCCACCTGCCGCTGGGCCTGGTCGTCCAGGGCAAGGACGCCGCCGCCTGGCCGGCGGTGCGGGCCGTGCTGGACCCGGGGGTGCACGGCGGCCCGGTGCTGTGGAGCCCGCGGGTGTTCGGGCTGCGCGGCGAGCCCCGCCCCGAACCCCTGTGGGAGCAGCTGGCCGACCCGGGGGCGGCGGCCTGGCTGTGGGAGGCCAGCTGCGAACTGACGGGCTGCGAGCCGGTGTTCGCCGCGGGCCCCGGCCGCGCGGGCGGCCCCGTGGGCGGCCCCGTGGGCGGTCGTTGATCGGTTGTCTACCCGGCGCTGTTGTCCTGTCTACGCCCCGCCTGCCCGTCGGCACGCGGTCCACCGAGCGTAGGAGATCCCCGTGTCCCACCCGTCGTCCACCCGCACCCGCCGTCCGGGCGCGGGCGCCCGCCGCCGCACCCGGGCGGCGGCCCTGGCGTTCGCCGTCTGCGCGCTGTCCGCGAGCGGTGCCACGCTGCTGGCGGCGCCGGCGAACGCCGCGACCGCGGCCGTGGTCGAGCAGATGGTCACGATCCAGGACCACCAGAACCACCACTCGCTGGCCAGCTCCGACGGCGAGGGCTCGCGGATCGTCGCCCGCGGCTACCAGGACGCCTCCACCTCGTTCTGGATATCCAACAAGCCCGGCGACCGGGTCGACTTCGCCCGCAACGTCAACGGCACCGAGCGGGTGCTGGAGATGGACACCCGGGACAACCGCTCCACCCAGTTCGTCCACTGGTGGGCCGGGGCCAACCAGCAGTGGACCCTGGAGTCCGCCGCCGAGGGCGGCACCTACCTGCGCAACGCCCAGGGCGGCGGCTGCCTGACGTACCACGGCCTGGACCGGGAGGTCACCGTCGAGGGCTGCACCGGCAGCGCGTCCCAGCGCTTCGACGTGCTCCCCTCCGGCGGCACCGGCCCCGGCCCGGGCCCCGGCCCGGTCACCTCCGACCAGCAGCGCTTCCTGGACCGGCTGAACGCCCTGCGCGCCCAGTACGGCAAGGCGCCGGTGCGGTTCAACGCGACGCTCTCCCAGGCCGCCCAGTGCAACGCCGACCAGATGGACCAGCGCCGGGTCTCCGGGCACTTCTGCGACTCGGGCCGCATCGCGGCGGGCCTGGGCTACACCGGGCGGGGCTTCGGCGAGATCGCCTTCTACGGGCCGACGAACATCGACGCGGCCGTCGACGGCTGGATCAAGTCCCCCGACCACCTGGGGATCATGGTCGGCGACTACAACGAGGTCGGCCTGGCGCGTACGGGCGCGGCCTCCTGGAACGCCGACTTCAGCACCCGCTGACACCGGCACCCCGTGGACGCCGGCAGGCACCGGCGTCCACGGGCGATGCAGCAGCCGGGCGGCTCAGGAGGCGGACGGCTCGATCTCCCCCGCGAAGACGATGACCTGGTCGATGAGGCTGCGCCGCAGATGGACGACGTCCGTTCCCGCCAGGCGGGGGCCTCCGTCCGGCGTGGTGAAGACCCACCGGTACCGGGCCCACTCGTCGGGCATGTCCACCTCCGAGCAGCGCACCATCGTGCCGGCCCCCGCCGGGTGGCGCCGGATGTCCAGCACGAACCGCTCGACCGCCGCGATCCCCTCGCTGCGGCCCAACGGCCCCCAGAAGACCACGTCCGAGGTCAGGGCCTGGGAGAGCAGGGCGGTCACATAGTTGTCGTCCGAGGCGTTGAACGCGGAGATGAACGTGTCGATCGCGGCGCGTGCGGTCTCTTCCTGCATGCCCCAGTAATACCAGCCACTGCTGCGTGTGCGCTCATCCCGCGAGGCGCCTTGCGATCACGGGTGAACGGTTGCGGTCGCCGCACTACCATGCGCGGGGTGAACCTCTCCCAGTTCGGCGTTCCGCTCGGGCCGATGATCCGCGTCCACGGCGGGTTCGCCAACCGGACGTACCGGCTCGACACCGACCAGGGGTCCTTCGCGGTCAAGGAGTTGAACCTCGCCGACCGGCGCCGGCCCTACCGGGTCGAGGAGGTGTTCGGGTTCGAGCGGGCGGCGTTCGCCGCCGGCGTCCCGATGCCGGAGCCGGTCGCGGCCGACGCACGGACGCTCGTGCACCGCTGGGTCGAGGGCGAGAAGGTGCCGGAGGAGCCGGTGCCGGAGGCGTTCGCCTTCGAGATCGGCGGGATCCTCGCGCGCCTGCACGCGCTCGACGTCCCGTGGACCCCTGAGCCGGCCGGGGAGGCGACGCCCCGGGACTGGCCCGCCCTCGCCGCGCGGGCGGCGGCGACCGGACAGCCGTGGGCCGACGAACTCGCCTCCCGCGTCGGAACGTTCCTGGCGATCGCCGACTTCCTCGACACCTGCGAACGGCCCGGCCCCCTCGTGCTGACCCACCGGGACGTCCAGCCGTGGAACCTGCTCGCCCGCCAGGGCCGCCCGGTGCTGCTCGACTGGGAGCTGTCCGGGCTGCTCGACCTGTCCGGCGAGCTCGGCTCGACCGCGCTGGGCATCACCAAGGGCCCCGGCCTCGACGACATCAGGCCCGCCGTCTTCCGCGCCGTCCTCGACGGCTACGTCGCGGGCGGCGCAGCACTGCCGCCGCCCGGTCCGAGCTGGTTCGCGTACACGATCGACGGCTGGCTGGGGCACACCCGGTGGAACGTCCTGCGCTGCCTCGCCGGCGTCGAGCCGGCCACCGGCCCCGACCTCGCACTGTCGCACGAGTCCGTACGCGGCGGCCTGCGCGGCCTGCCCGAGCTGTTCGCCCGGCTCGACGAGCTGGAGGCGCTGCTCGCGTGACGGCCACCCGCACGCGAGAGCGCTCCGAACAGGGCTTCCTAGTCCTTGATGAGGGCCTCGTACTGGGCGGCCGTGAGGAGGGTGTCCAGTTCGGCGGGCTTGCTCAGGTCGAGCTCGATGAACCACATGGCGTGCGCGTCGGCGTTGACCTCGTCGGGCTCGTCGCTCACGGTCCCGTTGACGGCCGCGACCTTCCCGGAGACCGGGGCGTAGAGCTCGCCGACCGACTTCACCGATTCCAGGGAGCCGAACGGCCGTCCGGCCTCGAACGTGTCGCCCACGTTCGGGAGTTCGACGAAGACGATGTCGCCGAGCTGGCGCTGGGCGTAGTCGGTGATGCCCACCTGGGCCCTGCCGTTGCCGGTGCGACGCACCCACTCGTGCGTGTTGGTGTACTTGAGGTCTTTCGGGTAAGCCATGGCGTTCTCCGTGGGGACGGCGTCTGACTGACGGAGCGTCAGCCAGACAGGAGCCTGCTACAGATCCTCGCCGTCCGGCGCGACCCTCACCCGACCGGGTGAGCGGTCGGGCCGCCGGGGATGAGCCGAGGGAACGCCTCTCCTGCTCGTCTCAGTCGGGGCGCTGGCCGTGGAGGAGGAGCGGGAGGGCGCGGCCGGTGAGGGCTTCGGCGGTGCGGGCGGCCTGGGAGGGGGCCATGTGGTTGGGGAGTTCGTGGACGGGGACGAAGCGGGCGCCGAGCAGGCGGCTGCGCTTCTGCGGCGGGACGGTGATCGGGTGTTCGTCGCGCAGGGTGCCGCCGTCGAAGACGACGTTGAAGCGCTCCAGGTAGCGGTCGCAGGGGGTGTAGTCCAACGCCACGGCGTGGGTGAGCCTGAGGATGATGCCGGTCTGGGCCTGCAGGTGGCGGGCGGCGGCGCGGTGCGGGGGCTCG